>JAOACM010000187.1 GCA_026417845.1 Planctomycetota bacterium
CCCCCGTCCCTCCGCCGCAGCCCCCGCCGCCGAAATATGCGGCAGCCGCGATAATGACGCATCCCAGAACCGCCCCCGTCAAAAGAAGCAGAAGGCGCCCTTTCGTCGCGGCGCTTCCGCCGCTCTTTCCGGAAGCGCGCCCGATGCCGCCGCGCGCATCTTCGGGCTGCGGGACTTCCCTGACTGTGCGTGCCGCCCTGGGGCGAAGCTCGGTGGCCTCGACGACCCTGGCGGTGGGTGCCCTGGCGACCGCGGAAGGCACGCGCGCCTTCCCGGTTGGCCTTCGGGCTTCCCCCTGGCGGTCCTCGCGGCCAGCGGAGGGACGGGGGGCAGACGGATTCCCGGAGATAGCCGCGGTCCGCATCGCTCCTGCGGGATTGCGGCCAGTTGAGGCCGCGCGGCCGGATGCCGGCGGCGAGTGAACGCCAGAGCGCGGTCCCACGGCGGATGGCGGTGCCCCGATGGCCGGCGCGAGGGGCCCATTCGAAGGCGCGACCGGCGGATTAGGGGAGGAGCCTCCGGCGGCTGGAGAGCCGGAGGCGTCGCCGCGATCGAGCAGGTCATGCTTGCGCACGCATTCGCCGCAGAAGCATTCCGCGCCCAGCTTGACCGCCTCGCCGTTCTCGATCTCTTCCCGTCCGATCGGCTGACCGCAATAATCGCATAGGACGCCCGGTTTAAGCATTACTTTCACCAGGGATTCTTCACGTCTTGCGGTTCTGAAACAAAGTGGGACCGAAGAAGGACCCCTCGTCTATCTTGAGGCCAAGCAGATAACTGAAACGCCTCCCGCCGCGCCCCTGCACGGAGACGGTCTTATGCCAGATGAGTTTACAGGAGCCGCGGAAGACCACGTCGCCGAGTTCGTCTATCAGCGTAACTTTGATGCGATAATCTTCGCGAAGGGCCTCCTTGCTCAGATCCTCCCTCGTCGCCGGTATATGCACCCGCATCCCGGTCTCGCTTATGTCTTCGACGAGTCCGGTATCGCTGGAGAACGGGCCGCCGGTCAGGGAGACGCGCGCAGGCAGCCTCACGTGTCGCCGTTTCGTCGAGCGACGCTCAACGGAGGCCTTGTCTTCGCCGGCCGAGCAAACCATATCGTGCGTTCCAGTCGGTCCGCGCCACGCATCCGGAGGTCGCGCTACCTCGTCCGCAGGTATCCTACAAATCTATATACTCCAGACACAAGGGCAAAGTTCGAAATTATCTCGCCGCGCGCGATACCGGGTCGCGACGTGAGGCCTGGTGCCGAGGGCGGGACTCGAACCCGCACGGGCGTTACCCCACTAGCTCCTGAAGCTAGCGCGTCTGCCAATTCCGCCACTCCGGCAGGGCCGTGCCTCCTCCGGAAAATTGTGCGTCGAAACCCGCCGGGCACAACGGAAAATCCGCGCAAAAACGCCGGGAAGGAACTCCTGGCACCAAACCGCCGCGGCGCGGAACCGGGATCCCGCCGCCTCCAGTCGCGCCCTGGCGTTCCGCCCGGAGGATCCGGCCGCCGTCCGGATCCCGCGCGCATGCGGTCCGGCGGGGGGGGCCCCGGGCCGGCCCACAGTCCGCGCAAGGGTATCGCCTCTATCCCTCACAGGATCCGGCGACGGGAACGGGCGCTTCCCGCCCGAGGTCGTCAAACGGCGCAGAAACCTGTCCTCCGTGTACGGGAAGAACGCCGGCCGCCTCCGGCCGGAATTCCCGCCGGTTCCGATTTGCGTATCGGGGCGCACCCGATTTTTCGGGGATCTCAGGACTCGAATCTGGAGCGGGCGGCGGGAATCGAACCCGCATCACCAGCTTGGAAGGCTGGAGCTTTACCACTAAGCTACGCCCGCTTCTCAAGGCCAATCCACCCATTCCGTATGCTAACCTGCCCCTGCGGCATGTCAAGGGCGACAGATCCGGGGCAGGAGGATGCGCCGGATCCGCGGCGGTCGCTTTCGCAAAAGCCGGAGATCGGATAACATTCCGCTTCCGGCCGGGGTACTCCGCGGGCGGACCCTGTCGTACCGCGCCGCGATGCCCCTCCTGCGGGAGGCCTGCCCGGGACAGGCCGGGCGCCGGCGGGACGGGCCGCCTGGCGGCCGGCAGCGGAAATTGTGACGCCCGGGGGCGCGGACAGACCCGGGTCGGGAAGCCCTGGATGCCCGACGCAGCGATCCCCGATCAGGGAATCCGGGAGGCCGGGGCCCCGGCATCATTCAGGAAGCCGCCTCTGCCGGAGGACGAAGAACTTGGCTGCTGAGACGCATGGGGGGGCCGCCGGGATTCCAGCGCCGCAAGGCCCTGTCGCGCTGATCGTCGGAGCATCCGGCTCCCTGGGCGATGCGCTGGCCGCGCGGATCGCGCCGCGATGTTCCGGACTCGGCCTGCACGCATTCCGCAACCGTGGCGTATGCGAGGCGCGCGCGGAAGCGCTGCGCGGTCTTCCATGCCGGGCATCGGTCTTCACCGCCGATATCTCCAGGTGGGATGAGTGCAAAACTCTGGCGGAATCCTTCATCGCCGCGTTCGGCCGGCTGGACGAACTCTACCTCTGCGCGGGCGCAACTGAAGACTCGCTGCTGCCCGGCATTGACGCCGCGCTGTGGGGGCGGGTGATGGGCGTGAACGTGGACGGCCCGTTCTTTCTGCTGCGGCATTTCGCCAGGCAGCTGGTCAGGCAGCGGAGCGGGTTTGTAGTGGCGGTCGGGTCCTACGCCGGCGCGTGCGGCAGGCCGGGCGGCGCCGTATATGCGGCATCGAAGAGCGCGCTTGTCGGACTTGTAAAGAGCGCCGCGCGGGAGCTGGGGCCGTTCGGCGTCAGGGTGCTGTGCGTGCTGCCGGGGTTCCTGCCGGACTCGAAAATGGGCCGGGCGGCCGACCCGCGCTTCGTGGAAGCGGCGCGGGATGCGAGCTGCCTGAAGGGATTCGGCGGGACGGAAGAAGCCGCGAAGTTTATCGCCGGCCTGGCGGACGTGAAATGGGCATCCGGCCAGGTCTTCAACCTCGACAGCAGGATAATCCCGGCAGTCTGACGGCCCGGATGAGCGGCGGCGGCGGCGGAACGGACATCGCCGCTCCTCACGGAATGCCCCGCGAAGGGACAGGAAAGGACGGCCGCTCGAAAACATGCGGAACGGGGACGGCGCGAAAGAACCGGAGAGCGGAGCGATACAGCACCAGTGCCGGATGTCCGGACATCCGGACGCCGGCCCGCGGCGAAGCCCGGAAACGCCGAGTCTGCCGGAGATCTGGGCGGCGAAGCTCCGGGAACGCGCCGAAGCCGACGCGCGCTCCGGACTCGCCAGGTCGCTGACCGTATCGTGTCCGATCCCATCGCATCGCTCTTTCGCACGGATCGAACGGGACGGCCGCCATGTCGTCTCGTTTGCCTCAAACGACTACCTGGGCCTCGCCCGCGACTGGCGGGTGATTGATGCCGCCGCGGCGGCGGCGCGGGAATTCGGGGCGTCGGCATCGGCCAGCAGGCTGCTGAGCGGCAACCTCCCGATACATGCCGAACTGGAGTCTGCGCTCGCTTCGTTCAAGGGCGCCCCGGCCTGCCGCGTCTTCTCGACCGGATACCTTGCAGCCATCGGAGCCATCGGAGCGCTTTGCGGCAGGGGCGACGAGATCGTGCTGGACAGGCTCTGCCACGCCTGCCTGATAGACGGCGCGCTCCTGTCGGGCGCCCGCGTCAGGACCTTCCGGCATAACGATGTCGCGGCGCTGGCCGAAGCGGTCGGAAAGGGCGAATCGCCATGGAAGATGGTCGTAGTCGAGAGCGTCTACTCGATGGACGGCGATGTCGCTCCGCTGGAGGAGATATACAGGATATGCCGCGAGAGCGGCGCGCTGCTGCTGGTTGACGACGCGCACGGAACCGGCGTGCTCGGAGATGGCGGCAGAGGCGCCGCGATCTCTTCCGGCGCACCGGAAGGATGGCCGGGGCACCTGATCGTAATGGGCACGCTCTCCAAGGCGCTGGCCAGTCAGGGCGGTTACATCTGCGGACATCCTGAAATAATCGAGGCCATGACGCGCTGGGCCAGAACTTTCCTGTTCGACACCGGACTGTGTCCGCCGGCGGCCGGTGCGGCGATCGAGGCGGTCAGGATCGCACGGACCGAGCCGGAGCGCCGGGGGCGGCTCCTGCGCAACATCGGGACGTTCGCCGGAGCCGCCGCGGGCGCCGGGCTGAGAATTTCCGCCGGCCCAACGCACATATGTCCGGTCATGCTCGGAAGCGAGAGCCTGGCGACGCGCGTCGCCTCGATGCTGCTCGATAAGGGCTTCTACATCCCCGCCGTGAGATATCCGACGGTCGCCAGAGGCGAGGCGCGGCTGCGCATCTCGATAACCGCGGCCCACTCGGAGGATGAGGTCCGCGCCGCCGCGCGCGCCGTAGCGAGGGCATTGGCGGAGGCAGCGGGGCGGTAGCGGCGGACACTTCAGAATCCGGCGGAACGCGCCCGTGCGGCTTGATGCCATGCGCGCTCTCGCGTAATATACCGCAAATTCCGCCGGCCGGTCCGGCCCCCGACGGGGAGAGATCCGCCGGGATGGGCGCCTCCGATCCGGCCGGCCGGACACGAGGCGGGCACACGCCGGTCGAAGCCCGGCCGGAGCCCGGGCGATCGCCGTTCTTCCCTCGAAGGCCGCGGTGCATGGCGGGGTGGAACGGCAAACGCGATCACAGCCGGGAGACCCGATGAGTTCCCTGACGCGCCGCGCTTATTACGCCGATGCCCTTCCGGCCGGCGAAGACGCCGGCTCGGCTGGCACCTCCTGCCCGATCCTGCTTTCCATGCTGGTCGCTTTATTTTTCATTCCCGACATCGGCATGTCCATCGCAACGCCGGTCGGCGTCCTCGATCCGTCCGATTACATCCTCGCCGGGATGTACGCGATCTTCTTCTTCAGCCGCGGAGTCCGGTCCGGGACGCCCGGTGCGGTTTCGGCCCGCTTCGTGGCGTTCGTGTTCATCTCGTTCCTTTCCACGGTCGTCTGGTTCGTCGTCTGGGACCCCGACGCGGCCTCATGGAACGGACCGACCAAGCTCGCCAAGTTCGCCGGCTACGCCATGGTCGGCCCGCTGCTGGCGCGGCACGTGTTTTCTTTCGAAGACAACGCCAGACTCATCAAAAGCCTCGCCCTGGGCGCCTGCGTTGCTGCCGCCGCAATCTACTATACGGCCGCGAAGGCGTACGCGTCGGGCGCCGGGTTCCTGAGCAAGAGCGAATTCCCATACGAGGCGAGCAACGTGCTCAGCGTCGCGCTGGCGGCCGTCGGCGTATTCCTGGCGTTCCTCCCGACCTTCCCCGGCATGCCCGTCAACTGGCGCCGCTGGCGCGTCATCCCGGTCGCGGCAATCTTCGGCGCCATGCTGCTTACCGGCGGCAGAGGCGGCTGGCTCGGCGCAATGACCGGCGTGACCTACCTGACGTTCGTCCTGAAGCGCGGCACGAGGGCGGTGTGGCTGGCCGCCGTCATAGGAGGAGCCGCCGCGTATCTGCTCTGGTCAGCCTTCGTCCAGAAAAACGTCGAGGGCGTGATCAGAATAGAATCCGAAGGCTACCGGCGCGAGGTCGTGCGCATAGATGACAGAGGGCGGATTAACACCTGGCTTCATGAACTGGGGAAGTTTCCAGATCATCCCATCCTCGGCGTCGGCTTCTATACGAGAGGCGGCAGGAGCGGTCTATGGCGGACCGGTTCCCACAACATGTTCATTCAGGTCCTGCTTGAAACCGGCATCGTCGGCTTCGCGGCCTTTATGCTCCTCCTGCACGCCGTCTGGAAATCCGCGCCGGTCGGGGACCCGCGCGACCCGGCCGACATCCGTTCGCGATACAACCTTGCCTTCCGCGCCGCGCTTATCTCCATCTGCGCATCGTCAGTAACTGGCGAATATTTTTATGGCGGGTTATCGCTCGGTGCGACCTCGATGCTTTTCGGCCTTACGGCGAGTTTTAACCGGCTGATGGACGGATCGGAAGCTGTCGGACCGGAGGAACCTTCGTTGCCTGCGAAACCAGGAAGGGCAGGATCGCTCTGATGGCTCCCCTTATTTCCGTCATGATGCCGTCTTACAACTCCGCCCGTACGCTGCCGCTCGCCCTGGCGTCACTTGCCGCCCAGATTTACGAAAACTGGGAATGCATCCTGGTTGACGACGGCTCCACCGACAACACGCGGGAGATAGCGGATGCATTCGGAGATCCGCGGCTGAAATATTTCCGCCTCGACCGCAACATGGGCCGCGGCGCGGCTAGGCAGAAGGCGCTCGACGAGGCGCGCGGCGATTACCTGTGCATGCTCGACGCCGACGACTGGTACTACCCGCGCAAACTGGGGCTTCAGGTTGCCGTAATGGAGTCCGAACCGGAGATAGTCCTCGCAAGCTGCGGCATGTGTGTGCTTGACCGAGATGGGAATCCGGCGGGCGTACGTTCGGGAGCGGCGAGGATTCAAAGAATCGAGACCTTCAGTAAAATCGGCATGCCCCCTATCGCCCATGCTCCTTGCATGATCCGGATGCCGTTCGCGAAAGACCTGTCGTACGACCCTTCGTTCCCCTCCACCGAGGATGTAGACTTTCTTCTGCGTCTGATGCTTTCAAGGGAATATATGAAAATGCCGGATGTGCTCTACGTTTACACTGAACATGTCAGCGTCGGCGTTGAAAAGGTTCTGGAAGGCAGCTACAACGCGCGCCGCATGTTCCGCAAGTACTACGACAGGTTCCCCGTAGCCGCGAGGGTTGAGGTTGCCAGGTCATACTTCAAATCGGCCTGCTATCGCGTGGCGGCAGGGCTGGGGATGTGGGAATGGGTAATAAGGAGGCGGTCGCGGAGGCCGACGGAGGCCGAGATTAAAGAGTTCGAGGAGGCCAGGGCGGCCGTCCATGCCGCGCGGGACAGGCTGTTCGGATCCGCCTAGCGCCCGACTCCGCGCCCGGCCTGCAGCCTGCTCCGGCCTCCGCCTCGGGCGTATGGCGGCGCCAGGTTTTCGTATGGTGCGTGAGCCGCGCCCGGGATGGAATCCGGACGCCGCCGCCTGCGGCAGCAGGCCTCCAGCCTGCCCCGCGGCGCCGGCGGTGCCCGTCCGGATCGCGATCGGAGGAAACCGCGGGATGGCCTGTTCGGCCGATGGCGGACTGAAACGCGCCTTCGATATCGCCGCGGCGGCGGCGCTGCTGGTCCTCCTCGCGCCGCTCATGGCGGTCGTGGCCCTGCTGGTTCTCCTGACGATGGGCCGTCCCGTCCTGTTCGTCCAGACCCGGGCCGGGCTGGGCGGAAGCCCCTTCAGGATGTATAAGTTCCGGACGATGAGGCAGGCATCCGGCCCCGACGGCAGACCCCTTCCCGATTCCGAGCGGGTCACGCCGCTTGGGCGGGCGCTCAGGCGCCTGAGCCTGGACGAACTGCCGCAGCTGTGGAATGTTCTGAAGGGCGAGATGAGCCTTGTCGGCCCGAGGCCGCTGCCGGTAGAGTATGTGGAGAGGTATTCGCCGGAGCAGCGGAGGCGGCTGGAGGTCAGGCCGGGGATAACCGGCTGGGCGCAAGTCAACGGCCGGAACAGGCTCGGCTGGGAGGAGACATTCCGGCTGGATGTCTGGTACATTGACAACCGGAGCTTCCTGCTGGACCTGCGCATCCTCGCCGTTACGGCCGTGAAGATACTGCTGCGCGAGGGCGCCGCGTCGGAACGGGGGGAGACGAGGGAGGAGTTCGGGGGAAGCAGTCCTTCTGACATTCCGGATCGTTATGGCGCGAAACAAGGAAGGGGTTCACCGTAACGGTTGCGCAAAGGGAGAGGCGATAGTGAATGCGTGGCGGCAGGATGAAACGCTTCCCCCTATCATCATGCTGGGTGCTGGAGGCTTTTTCCTGGAAGCGCTTTGGACCGTAAAGAGGGCATTTCTGCGCTCCGACATAAAGGGCGTGCTGGATGACAGAAAGCCAGATGGCGGGGGGAAAATAGG
>JAOACM010000188.1 GCA_026417845.1 Planctomycetota bacterium
TTCCGGCGGAAGGCCCGGAGTCCGGGACGGGACCGCCGGCGCAGGATCGCGATTCACCGCCGGCGGCAGCGGAGCGCATATCTTTCCCGGCAGCGCGCGCGGACTAGCGATCAATTTCGAAGGGGCTAAGGCCCATGGGCAGCGGCGCCGGGCGGGCGCACTTCGTGGAAAGCCGCACCGCGCGGCCGGATTCGGAGGCGTCCAGGAAGGCGAGCATGGCGTCGAGCACATGGCCGGCCAGCTCCCCGGAAGCCCTGTGCCCGCGCCCGGACCGGATGGCGGCGGCCATGTCGGCAACTCCCAGGCCGCGGGAGTTCTCGGAGTAGCCGTGCGTGAGCGGAACCTCGGCCCAATCCTGCATTCCCTTCCGCTTTATGCGCACCGGGCCGCCGAAGGTGTTCGGGTCGGGAACGCTGAGCGTGCCCAGCGACCCGTATATCTCGATCCTCGGAAGCTGCGCCGCCCAGACGTCGAAGCTCATCAGTATCGTGCCTATCGCCCCGGAGGCGAACCGGATCGTGCCGGCCACGTGTGTGGGAGTTTCGACCTTGATTATCGTGCCCTTGAGCGGCTGGCTGCCGATCACGCGCGTCGGGAACGAGGCCCTCGCGAAACCGGCGACGCTCTCTATGGGTCCGATCAGGTTTACCAGCGCGGTCAGGTAATACGGCCCCATGTCGAGCATAGGTCCGCCGCCGGGCTTGTAGTAGAACTCGGGGGACGGGTGCCAGCCCTCCGGACCGCGCGAGGTCATGAACGCTGCGGCCCCGACCGGTTCCCCGATCCAGCCGTCGTCTATCAGCTTGCGGCATGTCTGGATGCCCCCGCCCATGAACGTATCGGGGGCGCAGCCGATGCGCAGTTTCCTGCGCCGGGCCAGGTCGAACATCCGCCGCATCTCCCCGCGGCTCAGCGCCAGGGGCTTTTCGTTGTAAACGTGCTTGCCGGCCTGAAGCGCCGCTACGGCGACCTCGCCGTGCGCCTTCGGGACCGTCAGGTTCAGGACGATTTCGATCGCCGGATCGGCCAGCAGTTCCTTTACCGTGCAGACCTTCGGGACCTCGAACTCCTTCGCCCGGGCCTCCGCCTTCGACATGTCCAGGTCGGCGCATGCCGCTACTTCGAGGAACGGGTAGGACTTGCAGTTCTTCAGGTATATCCCCGATATCGCCCCGCAGCCGATCACGCCGATCCTGGTCTTTCCCGCCGCCTTGTTATTTCTTTCCGCCATTCCGTTTTTTCCTCCCTTTCTCCCGCCGGTTTTCCGCGCTTTTTCCCATCGCTCCCGGCCCTCCGCGCACGTTCGTGACGCCGCTTCCTGTTCCATGGAGTTTTTCAAGGTGGAAGGCGATGCGCAGGAAGCCGCGTTCGCCGGCTCCGGCTGCTCCGTCGTTCCGCTTCGCACAGGGCGCATCTGTCCCGGAAGAGGCGGATGCCGGATGTTTACCCGGAGCCTGGACGCCCCCGCCGGTACCCGGGGTGCCGCCGCTTCCCCGGCTCTTCCGCTTGACCACGGGTATCCGGATATCGAACCCTTTTGAAAGGAGACGCCCGAACAGCCTGGCAGCCTTCTCGGCAATCGGATCGTAATCCGCCGGCAAGACGATCCGCATGCTGACCAGATCGCTGATCCCCAGGGGCTTGGATGAAACCGGCTGCTCTTTCTTCATGTTTCGATCCTCGTTGTCCGCGGGACTGTCTGCCAGGAGTTGCCGGCCATCCTCGAACCGGCCGCCGGACCCCGGAAGACTGTGCTCCGATATCGGGCGCGGAGCCTCATGCGCCTGGCTCTCCCGTCCGGAGGCTCTGGACGGGATCTGAAGCCTGTCCAGAAAGCTCCCGCGGCGCACGAGGTTTCCTCGGCACCCCGCCCGGCTCGTCCCAAGGTTTCCGGACAGGCGCTGGAGAACCAAGCCCTCCCAAGCGCGCCAAGGCGGACATTACTGCGGCATCCCGGGCGCGCAAGACAAAATCCGCCGCTGTGCCATGGGAGCGCATGGCTGCAACTGCGGAGTCCGGAGCGTATGGAGATCAGGAGGACTGATGCGCCTTCGTCCGGCCGGTTCGAAGGACATGTGCATCTGCACACTGGCGCATCACCTCGCAGGCCGTCCTGCCGGCTCCGCATTGGCGGCGATGCGTCCTTGCTGCGGGGCGGGAGATCCCCTCCGCCGCACCGCCGGAGAAGCGGCGGAGTCAAGCCGGAGGCGCCGGGCGGACGGGTCGTACCGGAAACGCGGATGCCGCGCGCCGGAATCGCCGGGGCCGGGGCGGAGTTCTCCGCCGGGGATGGACATCTCCCCCCACGGGGCCTTCCGCGCTTGTGGAAACCGCCGCATCGAAATATGTTGCCCGTCACGTCGCTGCGGGACGCGACGGGCGGATCGTCAGGGGCGGCGATCCTTTTCCGGAGGGAGGGTGGAGATATGGGCGAATACTTTCCCGGCGTGGGCAGGATCCGTTACGAAGGACCTTCCTCGAAGAATCCGCTGGCGTTCAAACACTACAACCCCGACGAGGCGGTAGAGGGCAGGCCGATGAAGGAGTGGTTCCGCTTCTCGGTCGCCTGGTGGCATACGATCCGCGGCACGGGCGCCGATCCGTTCGGTCCGGGCTGCCACATCAGGCCCTGGGAGGACGGCTCGGATTCCATGAAGATGGCGATCAGAAGGATCGAGGTCGCCTTCGAGTTTTTCGAAAAGCTGGGCAATCCGTTCTATACCTTCCATGACCGCGACGTGGCGCCGGAAGGCGAAAACCTCAAAGAGACGAACAGGAACCTGGACAGAGTCGTCGAAGCCCTGGAGAAACAGCATAAGCGCACCGGCGTAAAGCTGCTGTGGGGAACCGCCAACCTGTTCTCAAACAAACGCTATGTGCATGGGGCGGCCACCAGCCCGAACGCCGACGTTTTCGCCTACGCCGCGGCCCAGGTAAAGAAGGCGATCGAGGTCACGAAACTGCTGGGCGGGGAAAACTACGTCTTCTGGGGCGGCAGGGAGGGGTACCAGTGTCTCTACAACACGGACATGAAGCGGGAACTGGACCACCTCGGCAGGTTCCTGTCTATGGCCGTGGACTTCGCGGAGAAGATCGGCTTCAAGGGGCAGTTCCTGATAGAGCCCAAGCCGCACGAGCCGACCAAGCACCAGTACGATACTGACGCAGCTGCGTGTCTGGCGTTCCTCCAGAAGTACGGGCTGGAAAAGCGGTTCAAGCTGAACATAGAAACCAACCATGCGACGCTGGCGCGGCACGAGATGTTCCACGAGCTCGAGTTCGCCCGCGTCAACGGCATCCTCGGCTCGATAGACGCCAACCGCGGCGATCTGCTGCTCGGGTGGGACACCGACCAGTTCCCAACGGACATATATCTGACGACCCAGGTCATGCTCTCGATCATGGCCAACGGCGGGCTGCACAAGGGCGGCGTGAATTTCGACGCGAAGCTGAGGCGGGAGAGCTTCGAGCCGGTGGACCTGTTCCACGCCCACATAGGCGGAATGGACGCCTTCGCCCGGGGGCTGAAGATAGCCGCGGCCATAAGGCGCGACGGGGCGCTTCGGAAGATTCTGGCCGGGAGGTACGCATCGTGGGATTCCGGCATCGGGGCTGAGATCGAGGCCGGGAAACATTCATTCGAAAGCCTCGAGAAATACATACTGAAAAAGGGCGACGCCTCCCCTAACGCCAGCGGACGCCAGGAGATGGTTGAGAACCTGATCAACGAATACATCCGCTGATGCCTATTCCGCAGCCAGGGCAGAGGTCTAAAGGACAGACATCGAGACGGCGGAACCGCAGGCCGTTGCCGGGGAAACCGCAGACCGTTTCCGGGGAGGGGCGGCTTCAGCCCTCTGTCTTCAGCGGCACGCCGCGGACCTCGAACAGCCGTCTGATCGTGGCGCCGAGGTCGCTGTCCGGGGTCGAGGCGCCGGACGTCATGCCGATCGTGCACGGCCCCACGGGCAGCCAGCCGGTCGCCACCGTCTCCTCGCGGCTCCCGGGCGGTTTGTGCCGGATGGCCCCGGCCGATACGATGCAGTCCGGCCCGCAGATGTGGTACGAGGGCTTGTGTCTGCCGGCGATCTCGGCCAGATGCGTCGTGTTCGAACTGTTGTAGCCGCCGACGATCAGGAACAGGTCTATCGAGGGGTCGGCGCAGAGCTCCAGCATGGCATCCTGCCGGTCCTGGGTGGCGGTGCATATGGTTTCGAAACTTCTGAAATGCTCCGGCAACGCAGCCTCCCCGTATCTTTCTATCATCGCTAGGCGGACCGCCTCCGCTATGCGGTTCGATTCGCTGGAAAGCATCGTGGTCTGATTGGACAGGCCTATCCGCTCTAGGTGGCGGTCCGGGTCGAAGCCGGGCGAGCAGGCTCCGCGGAAGCGCTCGCGCAGCGCCTCCGAATCTCCTCCGCGCCGGATGTAGTCGCAGACTATCATCGCCTCTTCTATGTCGCGCACGACGATGTAGGCGCCGTTCTCGATGGCCGCGGCGCGGGAGCACGTGGCCTTGGTCTCCTCGTGGTCCGCCTTGCCGTGAATCATGCATGTGAAGCCGGCGCGGGCGCACCGCTCGACGTGCCGCCAGACGTTTACCACCGAGCCGCAGCTCGTATCCACCAGCACGCACCCCTTGCGCCTGAGGGCCTCCAGATCCTGCACACCTATGCCGAAGGCCGGGATGATGACCACGTCCTCGCTCGATACGGCATCCAGCCCGCGCCCCTCGCCGTACCTGCCGTGCAGGAACTCCACGCCCATCTTTGCGAGGTGTTCGTTGACCTGCGGGTTGTGTATGATCTCATTCGTAAGGTATATCCTGCGGTCCGGGAACCTGACCCTGGTCTCGTAGGCCATCTCGACGGCGCGCCCCACGCCGACGCAGAAGCCGAATTCGCGCGCCACCCTTATCGTCAGGTCTCCGCGCTTCAGCGTAAAGCCGTTGGCGCGTATCTCGTCAACCAGGTCGCTGTGGTAGTGCTCGCGGAACGACTGGGCGATCTCCGCCTTCAGTCCGAACCCCCTGCGATGGTACCTCGACGTATCGCCCATACTTGCCTCCGCGCCACGGGGCGCTGTCGCTCCGCCGCGCCCGACTCGTTCGCCGCGCCCGACCCTTCGTCGCTCCTGATCCTTCATCGAGCCCGATCCGCGACCGTCGTCCGCAAGAAGATGCGCCCGGCCTGGAGCTGCGCAGTGCCGCCGCGACGGGCAGGCTGGCGGGATATGCCCCCTTCGCCGGGGCGCCGCATCCGATCGCGAAAGATCCCCCTCCGGCCCCGTCGCCCGCACCGCCCCCGCGGAGGGTACGATCCCGCGGAAAAGGCGCGGGGGAAAAACGCGCCGTCCGCGGGAAGAGAGCCTATCCGGCTGCGCCGCCCCTGTCAAAGAATCCGGCCATAGTCGGTTGAAAAACGGGCGGCCCGATATACGCATTGTTTCCCCCGGCGCGCGGGCGCAGGGACCGGGGATGGCGGGGCGGCGCCCGGGGCCGGCCCCGCCAGGCAGGTGCGGCAGCGGGAGCGCAATGCCCTGTCCGCGGAGGTGCCGGTATGTATCCCGGCCGTGCGCCGGAACGGAGAATCCGGCGGACACCCCCTCCGCGCACGCTCACAACGATGGAGGCGGTGGGAATGGCGGATAGAGAGAAGCGCCGGTTTTCGTGGATCGTTGTCGAGAACAGGCTGGCGAAGGCCGAGACCCTGCTGGCCCTCGCGCTGCTGATCGAATGGGTCATCATGCCGTGGATAAAGACCCTCTGGCGTTTCCCGCCATGGCTTACAACTCTGACCAAAATGGCGCTTGTAGTCGGCCTGTTCGGGCCGGCCTTCGCGATCGCCAGGAAGATAATAGACGCCTGGCTGGACGCCACGCGAAGGGTCAGCAGGGAATATCTGTTCGTGCCGAGGGCGCTTTTCCATGCCGCCGTATTCGCGTTCCTGTTCCTGGGGTTCTACCGTTCGATGCACGGCGTCTGGCCCTGGAACGGGATGCGCTGGCCCGGATAAGAGCCCCGCCATACAGCCCAGGCCCGGCGGGGAACCCCCAGCGGGCGGGCGGCCCGGATGCGTGACCGGGTTGAGCCTGCCAGAAAACCTCCGGCGCGCAGTTTATACGCCCAGCGAGTCCCACGGGTCCGACAGGGAGCTTCCGAACGGGCACTGATTGTGGTACCCTTGGCAGCGCCCGGCTTCCCTGCCGGCCGCCCGGGCGTTACCGCCTGCTCCTGCGTCTGTTTTCGCGCTCCAGCTTCCGCCTGCGCTTGATGGCCAGCTTTTCCTCCTTCGAAAGGACGCGCCCGGATGAGGCCATCCCGGGCACGAGATTCCCCATGAACTTGACGGCGCGGGCCATGGTCCCGAACTGCTTCGTGATCTCGCGGAATTCGCGCAGGAAGCGACTTACGTCCTGCGGCTGAACTCCACTGCCGCGCGCGATACGCTGGCGGCGGGAAGCGCCTATGATTTCGGGGTGCCTGCGCTCCTCCGGCGTCATCGAGCAGATTATGGCCTCGATCTGCGCGAACTGCCGCTCGTCCATATCCGCGCCCTTCAGGGACGCGAAGCCCGGTATCATGGCCAGAATGTCCTTGAAGGACCCCATCCTGCGGACGGCGCGGAGCTGGTTCAGGAAATCCTCCAGCGAGAGGGTTTCCTTCAGCATCTTCTCCTGGAGCTTGACGGCCTCCTCCTGCGATATGACCTGCTGGGCCTTTTCCACGAGGCTTAAGACATCGCCCATTCCGAGGATGCGCGTGGCCATCCGCTCCGGATGGAACTCCTCGAGGCGGTCGAGCTTCTCGCCGACGCCGACGAACTTTATGGGCCTGCCGGTCACATGCCTTACGGACAGCGCGGCCCCGCCGCGGGCATCGCCGTCCAGCTTGGTCAGTATTACGCCCGTTATGCCGAGTCTGTCGTTGAATGCCTTGGCCGAATTGACGGCGTCCTGGCCGGTCATGGCGTCGCAGACCAGAAGGACCTCCGAGGGCGAGACGGCTTTCTTGACCGCTTCGAGTTCCTGCATCAGCGGCTCGTCTATATGCAGCCGGCCGGCGGTGTCGAGTATGACCGTATCGCTCCCGCGCGAAGGCGCCTCCTGAACTGCCCGGCGGCATATGTCCGGCGGCGTAGCACCGCTCCTGTCCGCAAAGACCGGGACCTTCGCGTCGCCCCCCAGAATCTCCAGCTGGTCTATCGCCGCCGGGCGCTGGATGTCGGCCGCCACCAGCAACGGCCGCCTGCCGCGGTTTTTCAGGAGCACGGCCAGTTTGGCTGCCGTCGTCGTCTTGCCAGACCCCTGAAGGCCGCACAACATCAGTACGGCGGGACGATCCGATGGGAACGCCAGCCCCTCGGAGCTTCCCCCAAGCAGCATTATCAGCTCGTCATGCACTATCTTGACGATCTGCTGGGATGGCGAGACCGACTTGAGCACGTCCTGCCCTACGGCCTTTTCCTGCACCCTGGCGATGAAATCCTTCACCACCGGCAGAGCGACGTCGGCCTCCAGCAGGCTGAGCCTCACCTCGCGCAATCCTTCGCGGATGTTCTCCTCTGTCAGCTTGTCGCCCTTCAGCCGGAGACGGTTGAAGAAATTTCCCAACGTCTCGGTAAGCGTTTCGAACATGCGTCTCTCCGAAACCGTGTCCCCCTTCGCCGCGCCGCTTGCACCTTCCGCGTGCCGACGGGATGTCCACTGCCGGGCGATTAGAGCCTGCCCAGAAACTTTCCGCGTGGAAGCGGCAGACGTTCAGCCTTGACCTCTGCTCCGGCGGGTTTCCTGATAGGCTCTTTCCCCCCCCGCTGCCGGCGATACAGCGGATCCGCCGACGCCGCGAGATCCCGGCGCAGGCGGAACATTCTCCCCATACGGAAGCACCTCTGAAAACCGCCCGCGCGCTGCCGTTATGATGCGGTCCCCGGC
>JAOACM010000189.1 GCA_026417845.1 Planctomycetota bacterium
TTACTTGAGCCGAAAAGATACTCCCCTGTAAAAAATCCCGGAACGCAACCTTATGCGATTTAAATGCCTTGACCCGGCTTGTAGAGTCGCAACGTGTTGTAGAAATAGCAGTTGCGACTCGACCGCCGCATCAGATTGAGCGCAAGGGGACAGTTTCTCACTCAATAAAGTTCACAACTATATTTGGCGCAAATGGTTATGACTTTGCCAAACTGGCGCAAGGCATATTTAAGATTATGGGTTTCGTCGTATAAATACTGCAACATATTGCCATACAACAAGTTGCGACATAAAGCCCTCCGGGCGCTTTTATGTTCAACTCCTTGTTCCGTAGTGGGTTATGATTTTAATTGTGTACCAAAGTCAGGAATTGGTATTGCGGGAGAGCTGCCCGTAGCGTATGTCCTTTTACCGCAACCGGTTAGACTCTGCCTGTTGTGCCGCGAATTTCGACTTGGGCGCACCACACCATGGGCATCGCCAGTTCTCGGGAAGTTCCTCAAAAAGCGTTCCGGGTGGTATCTGCATCTTCGGGAATCCCATGTGCGGGTAATAGCCGAATGAACACACCGTGCAGGCGTAGGATTTGACTGGCGGTTCGCATGGCATGCGACTGGCCACCCAGTCCCGGAAGCCCTCCGCGTAGAGGAAAACGCGATCGAATCCCGTTGCTTCCAGTCTGGTCGTGGCCTTGGTCGCCCTGTCGTCTTCCGGACCGTAAGAGTAAACGACGAGGATGGCGTTCTGAGGCGGAGCCCAGTCGGCCGGAAGGCCGTTCGATACGTGCATGGCGCCGGGGATATGCGAAACCTCATAGGCGACGCGGTGGCGGACATCGAGCAATTCGACGCCGCCCCTCCTGATCGCCTCCGCCAGACGGTCGCGGCCTATCCGTTCGGGCATTTTCCCCTGCTCCTGCCTTACTTTGCGCAGCCGGCCCGGATTATAGCGTCGCGCCAGGCAGCACTGCGGACTCAATCCTCCTTCGGCTCGAACTGGTCTTTTCCCGCCCCGCAATCAGGGCAGGCCCAATCATCCGGGAGATCCTCGAACTTCGTCCCCGGCTTTATTCCCTGGCCGGGATCGCCCTTCGCCGGATCGTAAACGTAGTCGCAAACCTTGCATGCGTATTTCTTCATCGGTTTCTCCTCTCCGCTCCCCTTCCAAATTGACCGTCCAACGCACGCTTATCTCTATCACGTCGGGCACCAAGACACGCTTCTTCTCCGTCGCGGTTCCTTCCGTGGGGCCCATTCTCTGCCCGCCTGGCCCCATTCCCCGCCCGCTTTCGATCCTGCGATCTCCCGCTCCGCTTTGTTGGGATCCGCTCCTCCGGTACCGTGCTTCCTGCTCCCCCCAGCCCCCCTCGCGACGCCTTCAGCCCTCCAAGGCGCGCCGGATTGCGAAGTAGTCTTCCCGGTCCACCTTTTTCCCCATGGCGCCAGCGGCCTCTTCTATCTGCGCCGCTTTTTTCACCCCGACAATGACGCAGTGTACGGCGGGGTGGGTCAGCGTGGCGGCCAGCACGAGCTGGGTTATCGTAAGGCCATACCTGTCCGCGATCGGCTTCAGCCCCCGCACTTTCTCGCAGGTCTTTTTGAACTCCTCGCCCTGGAACCGCCTGTTGTTCCTGCGAAGGTCCTCGAACTTCTCCTCGCCGGAGTACTTCCCGGTCAGAAGTCCCTTGCACAAAGGGCCATATACCATGACGGCGATTTTCTCGGCAAGGCAATAAGGCAGGAGATCGTTTTCGATCCCGCGTTCGAGCAGGTTGTAGGATGGCTGCAGGACAGCGTAGTCGCCGAAACGGCGGGCCATCCGCAGCTGTTCGACGGTATAGTTGCTGGCGCCATAAGACCTGATCTTTCCGGCCTTCTTCAGCTTTTCCATGGCGGCCGTGGTTTCTTCCGGATGCGTCATAGGGTCGAAGGCATGGCACAGGTATACGTCTATGTAATCCATTCTCAGACGTCTGAGCGAGGCCTCGCATTCCCTCTCGATATACGCGCCGGAAAGGTCCGGATGGCGGTGCCCGTCGGGGTAGAAGTGGTGGTAGACCTTGGTGGTCACGACGATCCGGTCGCGCGGAAGTGGGGCGAGCGCCTCGCCCATTATCTCCTCTCCCAGCCCGTCTCCGTAGGCGTCGGCGGTATCGAAAAAGTTCACCCCTGCCTCAAAGGCCCGCCTCATGGCGGCGACGAAATCTTCCCTCGGAAGATGTCCCCAGAAGCGATGGCTGGTCTGCCACGAACCGTAACATATGCGGCTGACAGTCAGTCCTGTGCGCCCGAACTCTATCATTTCGCCCATCCCAAAGACCTCCCTGATTCCTGCCAGCCCGGAAGGGATCGGGCCGGACCGCGTTTCTGAGGGGAAACCAGCCGCCGCGGGGCGCGGACCGCCAAGGCGATCCGCAGGGAGCCGGTCAACGCGTACCCTCAATGATTTCCGATACATCCATTACGTACATCCGCCTTGTCCCTTCGTGCGCCGAGTCGAAGCATACCTTGCGCCCGTCGCGGCTCCAGCGAGGATGCAGGTCGCACCTTATCTCGTCGGCCAGCTCCGGGGGAGAATAGAACCGTCCCACGTCGAACCGCGTGTTGCTTGCGAGATGGTAGAGTATCAGCGTCCGCTTGTTATCCTTCACGTCCGGGTACGTGTCGGTCAGTATCCATTGCCGGTCGGGCGACCAGCTGCAGTGCCCGTCGGTCGGGAAAAGCCCATCGCCAACGATCTCCGCATCGCGGCTCCTGTCCCGGAACAGGAAATAACGCTTCCCGACGCCGGGACGTTCGGCCCATGCGAGTATATATTCCCGGTCGCGCCAGTCGAAATGCGAGGTCATCGGCGGACCGTTGAGGCAGTAGAGTTCCGAGCCGTCCGGGTTCGCCGTGAACATCCTGGTGCGATGCTGCTTCTTCTCCAGGTTCCGCCATCTGTGCAGAAAAACGAAGCGCGAACCATCCGCGTTGAACTGGAGGTGATTGACCCAGTGGCTGGCGCCGGTCATCGTTTCGTCCGGTTCGAATCCGGCCAGTTGCCGGATGGATACGATGAGCCTGCTTTCGCCGGTCCTGAGATCCACCAGCCATATGCCGACGTTCGCCGGGGCCGGATCGCCGAGGGTGGAGTCCGGAAGGACATAGTAACCGTAGCCTGGACGATGGCGATGCAGACGGGCGAAGTCAAGCGTAATGCCCAGCTTCCCATCGGGGCTTACGGCGTAAACCGGTCGCGGCAGTACCCGGACCTCTCCGTTCCGCACGTCCCTTATCGCGCAGGCGTATCGGTCGCCATCAAGGATGTTATAGAGGATCAGACGGTCGGGCGCATCGGGAAGCCACTGGAGCATAGATCCCTGCTGCCAGTTCCATGCCCCGGTCTCGTCGAGCTTCCTCCATGCACATCCGCTGTTCAGATCAATCGTGCCAATCTCAGCCCTGTCGCCGGACCGCGGCGGGCGGTCCATGAACTCGCTCCTCATGGCAAGCATATACCGTCCGGTAACATCCCATGGAAACTTATCATAGTAGCCGAACCACCAGTGCCCCGGCCCGGGAGTGACAGGTTCGGCTGGGAGGAATTTTTCTATGACCGGCATACGGACGCTCCCCTCCATCCAGCGTTCCGGCCTCGGGATGTTCCCTTCTGCACCCGGCACGGGCTTCGTTGAGCGGACTGCAAGGTCCTTCTACTGCGTGGCTGCAGTCGCTTCAAGTCCTGCGGCGGCCGTTGCGTCGGATAGGATGCATTACCTTAAATGCAGGGTCTTGGAGCGACCCGCAGGAGACGCGGCCCCGGGTATATATCCGGTTCGCACTCTTCGAACCGGGCGGGCGAAGAAGTCGAATCAGGTCCCCAGCCCCCCATACATCCGAACTCCGCGGTTACGGCCATGCACCCCGTCGGATAGAGTGCGTGACCTTATATCCAGCCGGCTGCGCTGTTGGTCCGCAGGGGCGGCTGTTCGAGAGGACGCGACGAACGGGCGCGGAAAGGTGTGCGCAGGCCTGCCTCCGGCCCCTCTCTGAAAGCCGCTTGGGGTAAAAAATCGCGGAAAACGCCACCAGGCGGATGCGGGTTCTCTGAAGATGAGGTAAGCCCCCCCGCCGCCAGCGCAAATCTTTCTTCCCTCCGGGCACATCGCAACCGGCTGATTTGTACGCGGGAGCACTTGAATCCTTCGCCACGATCAGGCAGAATCTGCCGCCCATTCCGGAAGGTCGGACGGCCCGGGAATCTGTCCGGAATCTTCACGCAATACGGCGCCAGGAGATACTTCATTCCCTCCTCGGTAGAGGGCGTACGATGCCTGTCCGATGCGAGGGCCGGCATTCCCGGACGTCGGGTGGAGGAGAAAGCGAGGTCGGGAGCGTCACCTTGAAGAGAGCGATATTTCTGGACAGGGACGGCACATTGATCGAAGATCGCGGGCACCTGCGCGATCCGTCCGGCGTTGTATTTTTCCGGGACGCCGTGCCGGCGCTCAGGCTTCTCAACAGGTATTACGATCTGTTCGTCGTTACAAATCAGCCCGGCATAGCTGAAGGGGTTCTCCGCACCTCGGATGTGGAGAAGGTAAACCGTTACGTGGCCGGGCGCCTGGCGGATGCCGGCGTAAAGATAAAGGAAATGTATTTCTGTCCACACGCCAGGTCGGAAGGGTGCGAGTGTATCAAGCCCAAGCCGTACTACCTACGCCTCGCGGCGGCGAAGTACGGGATAGAAATGAGCGGATCGTTCTTCATAGGCGACCACCCCCACGACGTTGAGACGGCCCGGAATGCCGGAGCCCGCGGAATTTACGTGTTGACCGGTCACGGGGAGAAACACAGGGGAGAGCTTCCTCCGGGCGTAACGGTGGTAAAGGGGATATTAGAGGCCGCCGTTCTGGCCGCGAAGGAGGCGTCCCTGCGGGATACCGCCTGCGGGTCTGATAAGGATATAGAACGGGCCGCTGCCATCCTCCGGGACGGCGGGATAGTGGCGTTTCCGACCGAGACGGTTTATGGTCTCGGCGCCGATGCGTTCAATCCCCGCGCCGTGGCCAGGGTATTCGAGGCAAAACGCAGGCCGTTATTCGATCCGTTGATCGTACATGTGGCGACGACGGAGATGGCAGGGGCACTGGCGGCGGAATTTCCCGACGCGGCGTGGAAGCTGGTCGAATCCTTCTGGCCCGGTCCGTTGACGCTGGTTCTGCCGAAGAGCGCCCGTGTTCCCGATATCGTGACCGCCGGACTGCCTACGGTCGCCTTGCGGATGCCGGATCATCCGATCGCGCTCGCCATGATCGTGGCGGCTGGCGTTCCCGTGGCCGCGCCGAGCGCCAATCCTTTCGGACGTCTGAGTCCTACGACGGCAGATCATGTGAGGGTCGAGATCGGCTCCGGCGCCGACATGGTGCTTGACGGCGGGCGGTGCAGGGTTGGAATCGAATCGTCAATCGTCTCGCTGGCGGGGGACAGGCCAGTGCTGCTGCGTTGCGGCGGCGTGCCGGCGGAGGAAATTGAGAAAGTCACAGGGCCGGTGGAGCCGGCTCCTGATGCTCCCGGCCGCCCGCAGGCGCCCGGAATGCTGGCGCGGCACTACGCTCCTCGAACGCCACTCGAGAGACGCCCGCCTGGGATGTCGTCGGCCCCGCCAGGGACAAGGGCGGGACTGCTGTCCTTCGATCTCCCGGCTGGCAGGGCGGACGGATTTGCTGCAGTGGAGATATTGTCGCCGTCGGGCGATCTGAGGGAAGCGGCGGCCAATCTGTTTGCCGCGCTTCGCCGCCTTGACTCCCTCTCTCTTGACGTGATCTTCTTCGATCCCGTTCCGGAGAGGGGACTCGGGGCCGCCATAAACGACCGCCTCGCAAAGGCCTCCCGCCCCGGAGACGCAGCCACATGCGACGGAGGAGCAAGACCAGGATGATTAAATACGCGGTACTGTCGGCGTCCCTGGCTATCAACGTGTGCATCGGCGGGTTGTATGCATGGAGCGCGTTCGTTCCTTCGCTGCGGGAAGCGCACGGCCTGAGTACGGCCGAAACGCAGATCGTTTTCGGGTGCATGATAGCAGCATTCACCCTGGCCATGATATTTGCCGGAAGGCTGCTCGAACGTCTGGGGCCGGTAGTGACGGCCGGCGCCGGGGGCATTCTGTTCGGAGCCGGGTATGTCATCAGCTCTACATCCGGCGGCGCCTTTCCGGTCCTGCTGGCCGGAATAGGCATCTTGGCCGGAACAGGCACTGGATTCTGCTACGTCTGTCCGCTGACTCTCGGCGTCAGGTGGTTTCCCGCCAGGAAAGGACTGATAACAGGTTTGTCAGTGGCGGCGTTCGGGATCGGAGCCGTTCTGCTTTCTGCAGTGGCCGGGATGCTCTTCTCAAGGGGCCTGGACGTCCTCTATGTGTTCCGCTGGACAGGCGTAGCTTACGGCTTTCTTATTGTTTCTGCGGCTTCGGTCCTGCGCTTCCCGGCCGCTCCGGCGGCCGCCGGCCACCAGCTCCGCACAGACCTTCCCGTCCGCCAACTGTTGCGGGACCGTTTCTTCCTCTGTCTATGGTGCGGTATGTTTTGCGGGACCTTCGCCGGTCTGCTGACAATAGGGAACCTTAAACCGCTGGCCCTTTCCAAGGGGATCCCTCAGACGGTAGCCGTAGCGGCCATAAGTGCTTTCGCGATCGGGAACGCCGCAGGACGGCTGTTTTGGGGATGGGTGGCGGATCGGATCGGCGCGCGCGCGATACCGCTGTCGCTTTTCTGCCTGGCTGCATCCCTGGGCTTCCTGTGGCTGACGGCTTCCTCGAGGGTTTTCCTCCTTGTGGCTTCTTTCCTGGTTGCTGCCGGGTTCGGCGCCTGCTTCGTGATCTACGCGGCACAGGTCGGTTCGCGGTATGGCACGAAGGCTTTCGGTCGCGTATATCCGCTCGTCTTCCTGGCCTACGGGTTGTCGGGAATAGCGGGACCGCCTGCAGGCGGATGGCTGTACGATGCCGCAGGAAGCTACGACCCAGCCATAGGGGCCAGCATAGCTACTGTCCTCTCGGGACTTATCGTCTGCCGTCGGCTTATGCGAGAGGATGGTGCGACAAACCGCTCCCCTGCCGGATGAAGGGAAGATGCCCTATGCCGATCTGGTGACAGCCGACGCACTGGGAAGGAGTGACCGAAAACGTAATATGCCTTGAACCGATTTAGAAAGTCGCAGCATATTGTAAGAGTGGCAGTTGCGACTCCAGATTTGGGCGTAAGGGGGCAGGTTCTTACACGGTAAAGTTCGCAGCTACGTTCAGTAGCAAAACGGTTGTGACTTTGCCGAACTGGTTCAAGGCATGTAATGTCCGTTCCTGACAAGATGCATTGTTGCATAACGATGCCAACCCCGGTCAAGGAGACCGATACGTAAGCCGGTTGCGCTATTTTTACAGAAGCGACCATCAGAAAAGCGCCATGGGAAAATGCGTTGCACCAGCAAAGCCATAACATTCGCTGCCGAAAATAATTGCGAACTTTGTTATGGAACAGGCAGGCTTTCTCTCTCCTGCCTGACGCAGCGGTCACAATTGCCTTTTTCTGCAACAAGTTACATCCCTATAAACCAGTCCAAGGCATATATGTGTATGTGCCGGGCAAATTCCTCGCGGGCCACTTCAAAGCTTTGTATCTGCAGCCATGCACTACGTCAGGCCGTCAGCCAGAAAGCCTGTTCGAAGGTGGCGGATTTAACGATAATATCGTAAGGCGCGTGTCGCGCGGCTCCCTGGGCGTCAAGGGCCCCCTGCACATTGGGATCGAATGCGGCGAAGAGGTGCGTGGCCCGCCTGGCTGGAGGCGGGTCGGCGTGACGGGTTGGGGAGATTTCCGCCAAAAAGAGATGGCAGGGATCGGGGGGCAAGGCGCAAGGAAAACCTGGCCGGTCCGGCGG
>JAOACM010000190.1 GCA_026417845.1 Planctomycetota bacterium
AGATGTGTATAAGAGACAGGCGCAACCGACTCGGGATAGCGACCATGTTGCTGCGGCATCGGAGGCTAAAACGATCAAATACCCCAAGCATAAGTCCGATAGACCTCCATATGTAGTGTGCGTTATTCTGTGAGACGCAACAAGTGGTAGCGAGCCTGTGTCGAGTCGTTTGTTCGACGTCATTTGGAAAATTCGGACGGCTGCCCTATTGACAAAGCTCAATGTGGCCCTTAATATAGTGTTCGCTGATTGGGAGAACACAATGGATTGAGCATCCGATGGGCGTATGACTTTCGGGCCTGTCGGGAAGAAAAGCGGTGCGGCGGTTTCAGTCAATCGTTCGGATAGAGGCTGCGGTAAACAAAAAGAGCTGGGTTTTTCATCGAAGAAGATTGCCGTCGGGTCTCGTCCCGGTTGGCGTGTGATTCTGCCGTCCTCACTATAAATGTCCTCCCTTTTCAGCGCTTGCCCGGCGGGGTTTTCCACCGCGGGCCAGGTGCGGATGCGCCGTGAGGGGAGGGCGCATCCTGGTACGCAAATTCAGAAGACGGGTTTTGACTTCCGCGAAATTCCCTCCACGGAAGATGCTTTGGGACAAGGAGTGTCCGGAATGGATCGGGTGACAGGCGGCCATATGGAGGAAGGAACGAACCACCGGGAAAGGATGACGGCTGGGAAGGAGGGGCCGAGGTTTTTCGCAAGCATACGCAAGCGCGATGGGCGCGTGACCGCTTTCGACGCTTCGAAAATCGAGATGGCGATACTGAAGGCCGGGCGCGCCACAGGGGAATTCGGAGAAGATGTGGCGCGGCGGCTCGCCATGCGGGTCCTCGGTCTGGCTCAGGCCACGATCGCGGCCGACACGCCGTCGGTCGAGGAGATACAGGACGTGGTCGAGGAGGTGCTGCTGGCTTCGCCCTACAGGAAGACCGCCAAGGCTTATATCCTCTACCGCGATCAGCACGCCCGCAACCGCGAGATGGCACGTTCGATCAACCTCGAGCTGGTGGACAACTACCTCAACCGTCTCGACTGGCAGGTCAGGGAAAACAGCAACATGGCCTACTCGCTACAGGGCCTGAACAACTACGTCGCCGGCGAGATAACGAAGATGTACTGGCTCAACAAGATCTACACGCCCGAGGTGCGGGAGGCGCATGCGAGCGGAGCGATCCACATCCACGATCTCGGGATGCTCTCGGCCTACTGCGTAGGGTGGGACCTGCGCGATCTCCTGCTCTCCGGTTTCCGGGGGGCGTACGGGAAGGCCGAGAGCGCCCCGGCGCGGCACTTCCGGACGGCCCTGGGGCAGGTAGTCAACTTCTTCTATACCCTGCAGGGCGAAGCGGCCGGGGCGCAGGCGTTCTCGAACTTTGACACGTTCCTGGCGCCGTTTATCCGCTTCGACGGCCTGAGCTACCGGGAAGTCAAGCAGGCGCTGCAGGAATTCGTCTTCAATATCAACGTTCCAACCCGGGTCGGGTTCCAGACGCCGTTTACCAACGTGACGCTCGACCTGACTCCGCCTTCCTCCCTGGCCGATCAGCCTGTTATCCACGCGGGGGGATACAGGCCGGAGAAGTACGGCGAGTTCCGCGGGGAGATGCGGATGTTCAACAGGGCGTTCCTCGAGGTGCTTGCCGAGGGCGACTGCAAGGGGCGCGTTTTTACCTTCCCGATACCGACATATAACATCACCAGGGAATTCGAGTGGGACGATCCGGATATGAAAGGGTTATGGGAGGCGACGGCGAAGTACGGCATACCCTACTTCGCCAACTACGTCAACTCCGACATGTCGCCCGAGGACGCCCGTTCGATGTGCTGCCGCCTGCGGCTGGACCTGAGGTCGCTGGAGCGGCGCGGCGGAGGTTTGTTCGGAGCAAGTCCGCTCACCGGATCCATCGGCGTAGTAACACTGAACATGCCCAGGCTGGGATATCTGTCTAAGAGCGAGTCGGAGTTCATGGAGAGGCTGGACCGCCTTATGGAGATAGCGCGGACGAGTCTGGAGACGAAGCGTAAGCTGCTGGAGCAGTTCACGGAGGCGAACCTGTACCCGTATGTGCGCTTCTACCTGCGCGACGTCAAGAAGAGGCACGGCCGCTACTGGAACAACCACTTCTCCACGATAGGACTGGTAGGCATGAACGAGGCGTGTCTCAATCTGTTCGGCCGGGACATTGGCACGCCCGAAGGGCGCGCCTTCGCCGGCTGCGTCCTGGACAGGATGCGCCGGACGCTGATCCGCTTCCAGGAGGAGACCGGCAACCTGTACAATCTGGAGGCTACGCCGGCGGAGGGGACCTCGTACAGGCTCGCCAAAATAGACAAGGAGAAGTTTCCGGACATCGTATGTGCCAACGAGGCCGACCTGGCATCCGGCGCCAAGCCGTTCTACACGAACTCCACCCAGCTCCCGGTCAACTACACCGACGACATCTTCCTGGCCCTCGAACTCCAGGACGACCTGCAGGCGCGATATACCGGCGGAACGGTGATGCACGTATTCCTCGGGGAGTCCGTTGCGGACCCCGGCGCCGTCAGGTCGTTCGTCCGGAAGGTCTGCGAAAATTACAGGCTGCCGTACTTTACGGTTACGCCCACCTTCTCGGTCTGCCCCTCGCACGGATATCTTCGCGGCGAGAAGCCGGCGTGTCCCGAGTGCGGGGTAGAAACGGAAGTATATTCGCGCGTCGTCGGATACCTCCGCCCCGTGAAACAGTGGAACGATGGGAAACAGGCCGAATTCGCCATCCGCAGCAGGTATTTGATAGATCGCAACGTCCCGGCATGCCGCGTTCCCGCCGGCCAGTCTTCCGGCGCTGTAGGGGTCAGAGGTTGCGCGCCCGCCTGCGCGGGGGGCGGGATCGCGGCGGGACGCGGCGGCGCGACGACGGACGGCCTCGCCGTGGCAGGCGATGGCGCCATGGCCGGTGGTGCTCCATGCGGCGGATCCGGGGGCGCGGAGGCAAAATCTGGCAGCGCCGGGGCGGCAGCCGCCGCGGCCGGAGGCGGGGAAAGGGCCTCGGCATGAAGATAGGCGGACTGATGCCTTTTACGCTGAGCGATTTTCCCGGACGCGCGGCGGCCGTTATCTTCACGCAGGGCTGCAACTTCCGCTGCCCCTTCTGCCATAACGGATCGCTCATACCGCGCGAAGTCGGCGGGGAGAACCTCATATCCGAGGAGCGCGTGCTGGAATTCCTCGCTTCCAGACGCGGCAGGCTCGACGGCGTCGTTATCTCCGGCGGCGAGCCGACGATCCAGCCGGACCTGCCCGATTTCCTGCGGCGTCTCAAAGACATGGGTTTTGCCGTAAAGCTCGACACCAATGGCAGCATGCCCAATGTCATTGAACGCCTGATCGGGGAGCGGCTGGTGGACTATGTGGCGATGGACGTCAAGGGGTCGCTCCATGCCTACGGCCGGATCGCCGGGATCCCTGTGGCGGTCGCCAAGATAATCGAGAGCATACATTTGATTGCAGGGAGCGGAGTGGCGCACGAGTTTCGAACGACGGTGGTGTGGCCGCTGCTGGACGATGCCGATATCCGAGAGATACGCCAGCTGATCCCGGCGCCTTCGCCGCACAGGCTTCAGGAATTCCGTCCCGAAAATGCCCTGGATCCGTCGCTGAGGGAGCCACCGGCAGTCGCGACGGCGCTTGGAACGCGCACACAGAATGCTGCAGGCAGCGTCGCCGCGAAGCATCCGGGAGCGGCCGGAGCGGACGCCACAGGGCTGGCAGCCTCCTGATTTTTTCCCATGCGGGAGACACAGGCAGGCCCTGGCGCGATACCGCCCAAGGGGGATGGCTCCTGCCCGGCCAGGGAACAGGACAGGGCGGGAGGCCCGATCAGTCCCCGGACGCGCATGAGACCGGAGAAGACATGAGCATAAAACCGGATACGTGGATTGCCAGTATGGCCCGCGAGCACCGGATGATAGAGCCTTTTGTGGAAAGGCAGGTCCGCGAGGTTGAAGGACGTCCGGTCATATCCTACGGCCTGTCCTCCTACGGTTACGACGTGAGGCTCTCCAATCAGTTCAGGATATTCACCAACGTCTACGGGGCGATAGTGGACCCCAAGGCTTTCGATCCCAAGGGGATGGTAGAGTTTGAAGGCGACATGTGCCTGATACCACCCAACAGCTTCGCTCTGGCTCTCAGCGTCGAGACGTTCCGGATACCGAGGAACGTCCTGACCGTGTGCGTAGGCAAATCAACATACGCAAGGTGCGGGATAATAGTGAACGTCACGCCGTTCGAACCGGGCTGGGAAGGCAGGGCGGTGCTGGAGATATCGAACACAACGCCGCTCCCGGCGCGGGTCTATGCAGGGGAAGGGATAGCGCAGGTACTGTTCTTCGAGAGTGATGAGCCATGCGCGGTTTCCTACGCGGACAGGAAAGGCAAGTACCAGGGGCAGCGGGACATAACGCTCCCCAGGACATGACCGCAGCCGTTCTTCTTTTTCGAGCCCCCGACTCCGACTTTCCGTCCACGGGAATCCCATCCGGCGGCAGGGAAACTCACGGTACATGGCGCCTACTGCGTCATCCTCCCGAACAGGAAGCTCTTGATATGTTCCAGCGTCACCAGGTATGTATCGCAGCGCACGGCTATGTTCAGCCGAGCGGCGATTGGCTCGAGCATCTTTGCCAGATGCTCCTTCTGCGTGGCGATCATGCGCGGCATCGCAGATGCATCTCAATAGTTTTGAGCAAGGCTCTTGGCTTTGCTGCATAATTAAAGTCGCAAGTCTATGCAGAAAAACAGGTTGTACGCAAATGCCGTCATCGGAGCGCTATGTCACAACCTGTTGTATTTAAAGGCGTTACGACCTTTACGTAACAGAGTATCTCCGCCTGCTCCTCTGCAAAGGTTCTTGCTCCGTCAATCCCGACGACCTGGTGCGAACGCCGCCCCGCCGTCAGAACCTGCCAAGTATCTCCTCGTAGCGCTGCTTCGGGACGGGGGCGTAGGCGCAGGGCTGGAGCGAGTAGGACGCCCGGCCGGATGAGAGGCTGCGCGAGACGGTGGCGTAGCCGAACATCTCCGACAGGGGTACCTTGGCGTGCACCAGTCGCAGGTTACCCCTCGACCCCACATCTTCGATCTCCGCGCGCCTGGCGTTCAGGTCCCTGAGTATGCCTCCCAGGTATTCGTCGGGCGCGACCAGCTCCAGGCTCATTATCGGCTCCAGCAGCACTATCCCGGCCTTCGAACATGCATCCTTGAAGGCCAGCGATCCGGCCATTTCGAAGGCCAGCGGCGAGGAATCTACCTCGTGCGTTTTGCCGTCTAGCAGCGTTACCTTGACGTGGATCATCGGGTAGCCCGAAGCGACCCCGCTCTCGGCGGCCATCCTCGCGCCGCGCTCGACCGAGGCGATATACTCCTTCGGAATGGCCCCGCCGACTATTTTGCTTTCGAAGGCGATGTGCCCCGGCTCGTCGTTCTCCATCGGCTCGACGCGGAGCAGGCATATGGCGTACTGCCCCCGGCCGCCCGTCTGCTGTATGAAACGCCCCTCGGCCTCGGCCGGCCCGGCTATCGTCTCTCGGTACGAGACCTTGGGCTTTCCTATCGTAGCCTCAACCAGATATTCACGTGTCATCCTGTGCTTTATGATCTCAAGGTGCAGCTCGCCCATCCCCGATACGATCGTCTGGCCGGTTTCGGCGTCGAACCGGCAGGCGAAGGTCGGATCCTCCCTTGCCATCTTCTGGAGAGCGACGGCCAGCTTATCCTTATCCGCGTTAGTCTTCGGCTCGATGGCCATGCTTATGACCGTATCCGGGAACTTGACGGTCTCCAGGACCACCGGCCTGTCTTCGTCGCATATCGTGTCGCCGGTTATAGTGTATTTGAAGCCGCCGACCGCTACGATATCGCCCGGCAGGGCCAGGCTGACAGGGCTCCTCGAATCGGCGTGCAGCCGCCACATGTTGCCGACGCGCTCCCTGCGGTCGCGGGTCGAGTTGTATACCTTGTCGCCGGGGGCGAGTTTGCCGGAGTACAGGCGCATGAGCGTGAGGTCGCCGTGCCTGTCGGCCAGTATCTTGAAGGCGAGCGCAGCAAGCGGCCGGTCGGGATAGTGGAGACACTCGACCGGCTTTTTCGACTTCGGATGAACGCCGACCGTCTTCTTGGACTCGCGCGGGCAGGGCAGATAATCTACGACCGCGTCCATCAGGGGCTGGATACCGATCCGTCTGAAGGCCGCCCCGCACAGCACGGGGAAGAGCCTTACGGCGATGGTCTGACGTCTGAGCGCAGCCCGGATGTCGTCCTCGGATATCGGCTGATCGGCCACGTATTTTTCGCCGAGGATGTCGTCTTCGCCGGCCAGCGTCTCAACCAGCCTCGCCCGCGCCTCCTCGACCGCCTCCCTCCGTTCCGGGGCAACGCCGGATTCGACCACCTTCTCTCCGAGCGACTCCTCGTCGAACCGGAGTTCCTTGCGGCGGATCAGGTCTATGACGCCCTCGAACGTCTGTCCCTCCCCGATCGGGATCTGGGTCACGGCCACCCTGGCGCCAAGCTGCTCGCGGATCTGACGTACCACGTCGTGGAAATCCGCCCCGACCCGGTCGAGTTTGTTGACGAAGCATATCCGCGGGATCCCGTATTTATCGGCCTGACGCCAGACCGTCTCCGACTGGGCTTCGACGCCCCCGAACCCGCAGAAGACTACCACCGCCCCGTCCAGCACCCTCAGCGACCGCTCCACCTCCGCCGTGAAATCCACATGCCCCGGCGTATCTATCAGGTTTATCTCGCAGCCCTTCCACTCGATGTTGGTTACGGCCGCCTTGATGGTTATGCCGCGCGCCCGCTCCTCGGGCATGAAGTCCATCGCCGTGGTACCCTCGTCCACATCGCCCATCCTGTGCTCCTTATGGGCATAGTACAGGATACGCTCGGTTACGGTGGTCTTGCCGGCATCTATGTGGGCGATGATGCCGAAGTTGCGCAGCAGCGAAAGATCGCGGTCCACGCGTTCAGTCATTGCCTGTTTCCTAATCGGTATCTTCGCAGGCCCGGGACACGGCCGCACCCTTCCAGCAGGAGATCAGACGCGGAAGCACAGGACCGGCCGCGCGTCGCGTGTTTCCTCCCGCTGCGCCTTGCGCTCCTTTGGGACCTGTCCCCAGAAACTCCAGCCGGATCTGGCGGCCCGCTGCGGAAGCCCTGGACGCCACGCGGGAGTTTCTGGATCAGGCTCTTATGCCACGGGATATTCCCGCATCCCTGATCATCTGGCGGTCCTTTCCCACCTCATCCCGTCGCGCTTCCGCAGTCACAGTCCGCACCGTCCGGTCAGGCCATCTTCCGGCCGCCGCCTGGAACCCGCCAGCCTTCCCTCCTTCGACCGCCGATAGCCAGCCGCCTGTCGCCGGATGCCGGGTACGCGCGACCGTCCGCAGGCCGCCGGCTGCCGCTCACGGCTTTTTCAGGTCGCGCACCGGTCGCTGATGCCGGCTGCCGCAAGCCGACCGGCACGGTTTCCGCGGGCCGTTCCGGCCAGCCCCTCTCGCGTCCTGGCAGGATGTCCCACGTAGCGCTGGCGAAAGGGTCCGGCGCCCCAAGGCCGCCCGCCCGGCCGGATATCGGCCGTGTCTGGTGCCGACCGTTCGCTTCCGGAAGAGGACGATACGGATGGCGGGTCGTCATCCGCGAGCCGGCGACATTGCGGGCGAGGGCTTCAGTCCATCTCCTTTGTCGTCATGGCGATTCCCCCGCTCTGCGCGCTATCGTCTTTCGACACAGTTCCGCCCGTGTCCGGGACTCCGGGAGACCTGCGGACCACGATGCGATCCGGCCGCCCGCGGACGCAAGACGCTATCGAAAAAGTGCCGAGGGCCAGAATCGAACTGGCGACACCAGCATTTTCAGTGC
>JAOACM010000191.1 GCA_026417845.1 Planctomycetota bacterium
AAGCCCCTTTGAAATCCCGGCTGGCAACCGTTGCCCGCCCGATTTATTCTTGCGCGAGGCCGGCTCGTTTCATAGCTCTGCCCAGAAACTTCCCGCCGGGCGGCGGGAAACGCTGAGCGCATAAGCTATGCGCCGGAGGTTTTCGGATAGACTCTAAGAAGGGGGCGGGCGCGGCTCCGCGGGCAGATTCCAGGCTTGGTTGGAAGGAGAAGACGGCGCGGATGTGGCCCCGACGCGTGGCGGAATATCTCGAGTGGCGGGCGGGATGCGCGGGGGGAGCGGTCGCGGACCTGTCGCGGGGCCGCGTATCCGTCGCCCTGGCTCTGGTCCCTCCCTTCCTTGCCGGCCTTGTGGCGTTCGGCTGGCGCGCACTGGCGCTGGCGGGCGCGGCCTGTCTGGCGGCCTTCGCGTCCGATGCCATCGCGAAGCTCATGCGGCCGGAGGGGTCCAGGGGCTGGAGGTGGGCGTGGCTCACATCCGGCCTGCTTGTCGGCGCTATGATGCCGCCCCACGCGCCGATCTGGCTGGCCGCCCTCTGCGGCTCGATCGCGGTATTCGCCGGCCACGTGCTGTTCGGCCGCAAGGGTTACTGCTGGCTGCCGCCATCCGCCGCCGGTCTGCTGGCCGCGCCCTTCCTGCTGCCATCGCTGATGGCCTCCGGCGAATGGCCCGTGCTCCGTTCCTACGCCTCCGGGACGATCCTGTCGTTCGAAGGGTCGGATGTAGCGGACGCCGGCCCGCGCCGGTCCTATTCGGAAGCCCTGGCCCGCGGCAGCATCCCGTCGAAACCGGCCGTGCTGCAGCTCACGCCCCAGGCGGCCTTCCGCGCTCCCGCTGGCGGCGATCCAGGCGCCGGTACGGAGTCTGCCGGCCGGGCGTTCGACCTGGTACAGGTCCTGTCCGGTTACACCAGCGGTACGTGCGGCGGGACATCCGGCTTCGCGTGGATCGTCGCCGCACTCCTGCTTCTGCTTACCGGTTCGGCGCTGTGGAGACCCGCGGCGGTCGGCGCCGCCATCTTTGCCGCGGGTATGCTGGCGGCCTCCGCGCCGCCGGGCGATATTGCGGAATGGCTTTCGCAGGCGGCCGCGCATATGCTCACGGGCGGCTTCCCGGCGGCGTTGCTCTGCTGGACGTCTGATCCGGCGGTGGCGGGCAGGACTCCCCGCGCGCAAGCGGCCGCCGGTGCCGTCTTCGGCCTGCTCGCCATCGCGCATAGGACTGTTCTGCCGCCGGTGGAAGACCTGGCGTTTGCCTCCGTCGTGGCCGCAGCGCTGACCCCCCTCCTGGACCGGCTCTGGCCGCCGGCGCCGCCACCGGAAACCCCGCCGGTCGCGACATCGCACGACATAACGCGGCCATCGGTGGAAGCGCGGACTGTCGAAACCACCCCCGCGGAGGGGCGGCCGGTCAGAGATGAGCCCGTTCGAAAGGAGGATGCCGGCCCGGCCCCATCCGGAAGGGGATCGGCGGGAACGGAGTCGGCAAATGCGAAGCCGGCTGGCGGGGAGCGGGACGTCGAAAACCGGGCGAATTATGAAACGAAAAACGCGAACGGAGACTTTTGAGCCGCATGACTGACGAGACGGCGGGCGACAGCGGAAGGGCGGAAGCCGGAACGGCGCGGGACGCGGGTGGTGCGTATGATCTCGCCGTTTCAATCGTCCGCCGGCTGCAGGAGACGGGCTGCAGGGCGCTGCTGGTCGGCGGTTGCGTCCGCGACCTGCTCCTCGGCCTGGCGCCGAAAGACTATGACGTCGCCACCTCCGCTCCCCCGGAGCGTGTCCGCGAGCTGTTCCCCAAGACGGTGGAGGTCGGCGCCCAGTTCGGGGTCGTCCTTGTGGTGGGAGGGGACTTCCAGGTCGAGGTCGCGACGTTCAGGGGCGAAGAGGAATATCTGGACGGCCGGAGGCCATCCAGAGTTTACTACGCCGACGAGCGCACCGACGCGCTCAGGCGGGATTTTACAGTCAACGGCATGTTTCAGGATCCTATATCGGGCGAAATCCTGGACTATGTCGGCGGCAAGGCAGATTTGCGGGCGAGGCTGATCAGGGCCATAGGCGATCCGCAGCGGCGCTTCGCGGAGGACCGTCTCAGGATGCTCAGGGCCGTCCGGCTGGCGGCGCAACTGGGATTCGAAATCGAAGCTGGTACCTTCCATGCCATCCGCGAGATGGCCGGAAAGATAACGGACGTCTCCATGGAGCGGATCAGGGACGAGCTGGTCCGTATCCTGACCGGCCCGGATCCGCGCGGAGGAATGGAACTGCTGGCTTCCTCCGGGATGCTGCGGCATGTGCTGCCAGAGGTCGAGGTAATGCGCGGGTGCCCGCAGCCGCCGGAATTCCACCCCGAGGGCGACGTCTGGACGCATACCCTCCTGATGCTCGACCTGATGCGGGGCCCGCGGCCTTCCGCCTCCGGGAACTGCTCCCCGTCGCCGGTGCCTGACCCACGGCCGCCGGCGCCTGACCTCCAGTCGCCGGTGCCCGCCTCTCATGCGCCGGTGCCCGGCCCGCAGTCCTCGACCTTCGCCTGCCTGTCGCCGGTCCCCGGCTCCCATGCGCGGGGCGTTGACCCGGGGTTCGCGCTGGCCGTGCTGCTCCACGACGTCGGTAAACCCCCGACGCTGACCGTAGACGGAAAATCCGGCAGAATAAGATTTCTCGATCACGAACCGGTCGGCGAAAAGCTCGCCGGCACCATCTGCCGGAGACTGCGCTTCCCCAACGAAATCGCGGACAGGGTGGCCGCGCTGGTGGCCTCGCACATGAAGTTCAAGGATATCGAGAAGATGCGCCCGGCCACTCTTAAGCGGTTCCTGATGCGGGACGACTTCGAGGACCTGCTCGAACTTCACCGTCTCGATTGCTTGGCCAGCCACGGAAACCTCGATGCGTGGAACTTCGCCTCTACCCGGCGAAGGGAGCTGCTGAGTGCCCCGCCGCCCTCGAAGCCACTGATAACCGGGTGCGACCTGATCGCGGCCGGCTACAGGCCGGGGCCTGAATTCAAGCGGATGCTTGAGGAGGTGGAGACCCTGAAGCTCGAGGGAAGGCTGAAATCCCGCGACGACGCGATGGCCTACGTCCGCTCGAAATGGCCTTCGCGCAGATGACCGCCGTCCCTGTCGGGGAGGGGACGGAACCGGAGGCTCGCGCCGCGCGCTCAGCGGCCGGGAGGCGCGGATATCCGGATGCCACGGAACTCGACCTTCGCAGAATGCGCGCCGAAGCAAAGGCCCTTCTGATGAAGGAATTCCCCATCTTCGAACTCGGCAAACCTGCTCCCGTCTATTGAGATGGTGACCTTCCGACCCGATGCCACGATGGAGACAGACCGCCACTTCGATCCGTCGCACTCGCGGGCAGCTATTTCCTTTTCCCTGGCCGCGCTGCTCCAGTGGTTCCAATCCGCCCGCTTCAGCACGGCACGGCTCCCGGTTATCGAAAATTCGTATCCGCGGCTGTCGAGCTCGCGGAAAGTACAGAAGGCGTGACCGTCGCCGGCGGCGCGGCGGACCTCGAATCGCAGGGCAAAGTCGGAAAGCTCCACCCCCGTGGGCCTGGCAGAACCATGCTCGACATCAAGCGTTCCGCCGCGGATGGAGATTGTTCCGCCGGTCCGCCAGCCGGCGATCCCTCCGGCGAGGAGGTCCATGGAGGAAGCCGGCGCGCCTGGCCGCGACTCGAATCGCTTCCGCGCGGCAATGTATTCCTTCCTGGCCTTGATCTCTTCGGGCGGGAGGAAGCCCTCCAGGCGCGCCCACCGCAGCTCGCAGGGCGTTCCGACGGACAAGACGACCCTTCCCGAAGCCGGATACGGCTGAGTTTCGATCGCCATAAGTTCGGCCCCGTTTGCCCTGGCAGCCGTCCTGCTCCCCAGGCGCGACAATTCGATTTCCACTTCCTTGCCGGGATTCAGGCTTGCCGGAACCTCTTTCCTTTCGCGAGGCTCGCCGCCCGGGCAGCGGATCAGCACTGCCTTGGTGTTGCGGTAGCCGGAGTAGACCGTCCAATCCCGGTAAAGCCTCAATGCGATATCCTGGGGAACGATCCCCGCCGCCGGCGCCAGCCGGGCACGGACTGAGGCGTCCCCGCGCAGGCCGGCAGAAAAGGCTATGCGGCAGCCGCCGGGCAGGACCATCCTGTCGTTTTCGATCTTCAGGGGTTGGCTGACCGCGAAATCATCGAGCTGGCTGGGATCCCGGAAATCGTACTCGAAGGATACGCGCCCGTCGCCATAGTCCCGCACCTTTCCCGCGAACAGCCCGGCCAGGCCGCTCGCATGGGCGCGCGCCTCGCCAAGTTTTTCCGTTATCTCTGTTTTCTTCGCGGCCAGTTCAGGGCGTTTTGCCACCTCTGCCAGCAGATTTTCCCCCTTCTTTACGGCCGCGTCCCACCGCCCGGACGCGATATCCGCGTCCATCTCCGCCAAGGCCGCCACGGCGGCGAGTGCCCCGGCAGCCGCGGTAAGCGCCTCGCCCCATTCGCGCATTTCGTCCTTCAGCGCCGCCTCCGCGGCCGACTTCTCCAACTCCGAGGCTAACGCCTCGCGGTCGTACCCGGACAGCAGGAGCAGGGAAAACAGGGCAGCGTCGCGTTCCGCGGCGGGCGCCGCGCCGGATATCTCCGAGAGGGAGCGGACTTCGAGATCGGCCAGCCGGATCCTGAGAGCGCCGCCGGCGCCGCCGCCGAGTTCAATCGCGCCGCCATGGACCCCCGCGAGGTCGCCGACCTTCCTGTCGCCCCCCCTGAGCGCCACGATCAGCCGCTTGCCGGCGTTGGCTGCGGCGAAGTCCGCGATGGCCTTGTATCCCGCCCCGGCACGGTCCAGGAGCTTCCGGAACCTTTCCAGCGCTTCCAGCCCCTCCTCTTGCTCGGCCCACTTCTCTTTGAGCCGGCCGATCTTGTCCCGCGCAGCGGCGAAATCCCCCGCGCCGATGTGCGGGATGGCGGCCTTGAGCAGCTCGACCATGGCATCGAACATACCGATCTGCACGGCTGCGGGGCGGTCCGGAACCTGCCTGGGGGAGGAAGCGGAGACGCCGTCTTCCGTAACTCCGGTCGTGCCGGGGAACTTATCCAGCTGCAACACCTCGACATCGTCGAATGCAGCTATTTCCGGCCGCTTGGGGTTTCTCGGGCTGCGGGCCGACACCGCGAACCTGAGGGGCGTACCGCCCGCCAGTTTCAACCCGTGCTCTCCGGAGGCCTTCACCCGGCCTCCGACCCCCGCGGCGAACCGCTTCCCATCCAAGACAAGCTCCATCGTCATCCCGTCCGCCGCCTCCGGGGTCTCCATCGCGAAGGACGCCAGTTCCACAGGTCCGCCCTTCTCGCCCATCGAATAGAGCGTGGCTTTCCTGCCGGAGAATTGGAGTAAGAGGCCGGGAACGAGGCGATGCGATACCTTGGCCAGGCGCTCGCCGGCCATGATTCCGACGGAAACACCTGGATGGGTATTACGCGAGACCACCCTGACGCGGAAAAGAAGAGGAGAATCGAACCCGAACGCCCGCTCCCAGTAAAACCGTCCCGTTTCCACGTCTCCCTTCGCATTGAGCGCCGTCAGCCTGCCATCCGAGACCTTCCACTCGAGTCCTCCGATCGGGCTGGCGCCCTCCGGCAACGTCGCGGATTCGAATTTTTCCTGCAGTAAGATCACTTCGGCGGCAGCCGCATCCGGGAGCAAGAGGGGCGGCTGCGGTCGAGCGGAGGGTTCGACAGGCGGCCGCGAACCGGGGTTCGGGGCGGACGGCGGGGATTCACCCGGCCCCGCGGGCCGGACGGGACGGGCGGCAGTCACGGACTCGCGCTCGACCTCCCGCTCCGCCTCCGCCGCGGCCCCCGTCCCGGGAAACGCCGCCGTCACGGACTTCAGTGCCTTTATTCTGTCTTCGCTGGAAGCATATGAGGAGGACAGGGCGGCGGCCAGCCTCGTCCGGGCCTCGCGTTCCCGGTCCGATGCCTCCCCGGATTTTTCCGTCCCCTCCGTGTCCGTTTCCTTCCGCGTGGGCTGGACTCCGGATTTGGATTCCCGTCCCGTTTCGACCTTCGCGGAGGCTGTTTTCCTGCCGCCGTCATCGCCCGGCCCGCCGCCGGGACCGATCGCGAACATCAGGGCCCCGGCCGTCCCGAGGGCAACTATGGCGGCGATGGCCACAGATGCCAGATGCCTGCCGCGCGATCCGCGGCGGCCCGATTCGGATTTCGCCTGCCCGCCGCCGGGACCGCCGCTGGCATCAGGCGCCCAGGCTGCCGCCCGCCCGGCCTGCGTGCCATATGGCGACGGCGCCCCTGGCGCCGCCTGGTCGGGTGAGAAATGCTGACGTGTGATGCCTGCCGGGGTCCTCCGCGGAATCGCTATCCGGGACTTGGAGCTTGCCTGTCGCGGAGACTGCTTCGCGCACTCGAGGCACAGGTACCCCTCCTCCGATGCCTGCGCGCGGCTGGCCTCGATCTGCCGTTCGGGAATACGTTTGCCGCATTTGTCACAATATATGATCAGCAAGCGTGCGGACCTCCGTGATGACCCGCGCTCAGATCGTAAAGTGTCGCTTGAGACGATGCAAGCGGACAGGCGGAGTCTGGCGCCGGGCTGCCAAGGCTCCTGGCGACCCGCACTTGCGGCGGACCCGGACAGGGAAGATAGCGTGGCTCGCCGGCTGCGCCCGGCAGTCAACGCATGAAAAGGCCGCCGTTCACGTCAATGGTTTCCCCGACCAGGAACACCGCGTCCGGGCCGGCCAGGAAGCGGATGACGCCGGCCACATCCTCCGGTCTGCCGAGCCGGCCGAGGGGCGTGTTGCGCCTGAAGTTCTCGAGCGCCTCCGGCGTTGAAAACCGCTCGTGGAACGGCGTCATAATGACGCCCGGTGCGACGGCGTTCACGCGGATGCCGTCCGGCGCCAGTTCCTTCGCCAGCCCTATAGTGAAGGTTGCCAGCGCGCCCTTTGCAGAGGCGTATATGGCCGCCCCGTTGGCCCCGCCGGTGCGCGCCGCGATCGAATGGACGTTGATGATCGTCCCTTTCCGCGCTCTGAGATGCGGTATGCTCTCCCTTGCCATCAGAAACGCGCTGGTGAAGTTCGTGTCCATTATCTCGCGGAACAGTTCCAGCGGCATCTGCTCGACCTTGCATCTCCTGACCAGACTTCCGGCATTGTTGACCAGCACGTCCATCCCGCCGGCCTCCCGGACGAATAGCGCCGCCACATCCCGCGCGTCCTCCTCGCGGCGCAGATCGCCCTTCAGCAGGCAGCCGCGCGCGCCCCTGACGAAAGCCAGTCGCAATGTTTCCTCTGCCTCGGCCTCGCTCCCGCGATAATGCACGCCGACAAACGCCCCGGCTTCGGCAAGGGCAATGGCTGTCGCCCTGCCGATACCCGTGGAGGCTCCCGTGATCAGGCACGCCTTGCCTTCCAGTTCGCGCGATAGCATCTGGAGTGTTCCTCCCAAGTATCGGATATCGTTGCTCACCGGATAACCCGGCGGGCCCGTGGCGCATTCTCTCCTCCGGGTCGGGTATCGGGTGCCGCCTGCGTACTCTTTTCCCCCGGGATCGGACTTGGGGGACTTCCTGTTCTTTTCCTGTCCTCTGTGAAACTCGCTCCTTGTGCGTCCCCGCAAGGCTATTTGTATCGTGCTGTCATGCTGTATCAGATTCCCAAACCCGCCCATCGTCCTCGCACCGGGACTCGCGCCAGCATCCGATTTCCTCTTCCGCCGCTTTTCTCCCTCCGCATCTTGCATGAAACGTGCGCCTTTTCAAGATTCCCCTGCATGTTGCGAACCGGTTGCGATGTCCCTGGACGGGAGGGAGATTCGCGCGGACGGCAATGGAGCTTACCGCAGCCATTCAGAGTGGCCACGCTCCCGCCAAGCTGCGTTCCTCGCGAT
>JAOACM010000192.1 GCA_026417845.1 Planctomycetota bacterium
TGATATGTCTGGCGGCCGTGACTGTCCCATTCGTCCGGTGGTGGGGGGAACAGGGACTCGCCATCGCTACGCTGGTTGCCGCCGCCGTTCAATTGCTGCTGCTTCTGCTGTGCATGGCCCGCATGACGAAATCGCTCGGCGCGCTCTGCCTGCCGGGGATGGACGATCTGCGGTGGGCATGGCGGACGCTGAAGCGGCGGCTTCGGCCGGACGGCGGGGGATCGGGGGCGTAGGGGCCCGCGCGGAATTATTTGCCGCCTCGCATGTGTGGGGGGCGCAGGAAAGGGGGCGCTGGACATATGGAGCGCTATCGCTGTTCAGCTCAGGCGCACCATTACGAGCCGAACCTCCCAGTATGAATCCGGCAGACAGTTACGCCCCGCGCGAAATTACGGCGCACAGCCTCATTTCGCGGGGGATGGATTGAGAACCGAGCCGAGAAATTCGGCGTAGGCCGGCAGGATGCGGTCCGGGTCGGGTTGCTTTTCGGTCACGGCCACGGACAGATATCCGCGGAAGCCGTCGGCTCTAAGCATCTCGATGATCTTCCCGAAAGGCACGAATCCCCTGCCCGGCTCGGCGAGGAATACCTGGGTCCGGTCGTCGTTGAAGGCCATGTCATGCACATGGACGTGCCGGACGTGATCGCATATGATCTCGTAAGTGTCCTCAACCTGTTCCAAGACGCGTATGGGATGGACGACGTCCCAGAGTATGCCGAGCTTAGGACTGTAGACCTGCCTGATGACCTCCTTCAGGTACTTGCTGTGGCTGAAGGCGTCGTTGGTGGCCACGAGCAGCGTGGAGCGGACATGTTTTTCCTCGGCGTACGAGCAGATATCGTCCAGCGCCTCGCAGATATAATCTATCACGCCGGGCGGTTCCATGCCGGCGGGGATGTTTCCGCCCGGCAGACTGACGTAGGGGGCTCCGAGGGAATCAGCGAGGACCATGTAAGCCTTGACCTGTTCCACCGCCTTCGCGCGGGCCCGCGGGTCCGGTGCGGAGAGTGTCAGAGGAGTCGAGAGGCACGCAACCGCCAGATCCGCCTCATCGAATTGTTTCCTGACATCAGCCATGGCGCTTTTATCTGCATCCAGCTCGACTCCGTGCATATTTCCTTCGGCCACCTGCAGTTCCACACCGAGGTAACCATATTGCTTCATGGCGTCTATTATGGCGGCCACCGTCCATTCGGGGCATATACGGGTGACGAAACAGGTCTTCAGACCGTGCTGGATGCCGGCCGGCTGGGTTGGATTTGCCATCATTAACCTCCCCACTAAAAACGTCGCGGGTCCTCACGAACCCGCGCCACGACGCCCCTTGGGGTTTGAGACACGGGGCATTCTATTCCGGCGTCTCCGGGTGTCAAGAATGAATGACGGGGGAAAAGCCGGTTGCGCTGTGCCCCAGGCGAGAGGGAGATTGGCGCGGGCGGCGATGGGTCTTACCCCAGCTCTTCAGATAGCAGAACACGCTCCCGCCAGATTGCGTTTTTCGCGATTTTTACCCCAGACGGCTTTCAGAGAGCGCCGGAGGCAGGCCTGCGTGCGCTCTCTCCGCGACTGTCCATTGCTTCTCCTCTGACGGCCTCCCTTGCGGATCAACAGCGCAACCGGTTCATTGGATGGGGAACCGTTTGTAAGGCAGCAAAAGGCCCTGCGGACGAAACTCGCTGCCCGGAAGGTTTTCGACAGAAATACTGGGCTGTCTGAGCGGATTCCGGCCGCGCAGGCCGGTGCCTTAGCGCCCTGCAATATGTCTGGGGGCTGCTTCCGCTTGTACCCCTCAGGTCCGCGGACATCTGCGCGCCCTTGCGAGGACGGGCGTAAGATGCCAAAGTCGAGTCGTTTTTCTCTGAAGATACCCCGCCGTTGCATTTGACATCCGAGATTCGAAGCGACATCCTTGAACCACTGAGAACACGAGCGGAGTACAGGACGCCCCTGCGAAAAATCTCGGAGGGCAAACGGGGAGCGCTTCCGGGGCAAAATCCGGACACCGCTTTCTGGGGAGAATGCGCCGTGGGAGAAGAGACCGGATCGCGGGAACAGGAATCGAAGATCACGCCCAGGGCCAGAGATTACGCGCAGTGGTATCAGGATGTCGTGAGGTGCGCCGATCTCGCCGAACCGGCCGAAGTGGTGCGCGGCTGCATGGTGATAAAGCCGCACGGGTACGCGATCTGGGAGAAGATTCAGGCCGAACTGGACCGGCGGTTCAAGGCTCTCGGGCATAAAAACGCCTACTTCCCGTTGTTCATTCCGGAATCGTTCATCCGGAAGGAGGCCGAACACGTCGAGGGCTTCAGTCCCGAGCTGGCTGTGGTCACGATCGGCGGCGGCAAGGAACTGACCGAGCGACTGATCGTCCGGCCGACGAGCGAAACCATAATCGGACATTTCTTCTCGAAGTGGATATCGAGCTACCGCGACCTGCCGCTCAGGATCAACCAGTGGGCTAACGTGGTCCGATGGGAGATGCGCCCGCGCGTCTTTCTGAGGACGACGGAATTCCTGTGGCAGGAGGGACACACGGCGCACGCCACGCACGAGGAGGCGATCGAGGAAACCCTGCGGATGCTGGAGGTGTACGAATCTTTCGCGCGCGAGTTCATGGCCATGCCGGTCATCGCCGGCCAGAAGACGCCTTCCGAAAAATTCGCCGGCGCACTGACCAGTTATACCATCGAGGCCATGATGCAGGATGGCAGAGCGCTTCAGGCCGGCACAAGCCACGACCTGGGCCAGAACTTCGGGAAAGCCTTCGATGTCAAATACCTCAGCAGGGAAGGCAGGCTCGAATACGTATGGCAGACATCCTGGGGCGTCTCGACCAGACTGATCGGTGCATTGATAATGTGCCATTCGGATGACAATGGCCTCGTCCTGCCCCCGAAACTGGCGCCGATACACACCGCCATCGTGCCGATATACAAGAGCGACGCGGAGCGGACGTCGGTGCTGGAAGCCTGCAACAGACTCGGCGGAGCGCTCCGCAACAAGGGCCTGTCTGTCGTCGTAGATGACCGCGACGAGTGCAAGCCCGGGGCCAAGTTCTTCGAGTGGGAGCGGAAGGGCGTGCCGGCAAGGGTCGAGATCGGCCCGAAAGACCTTGCGCGCGGGCAGGTGGCAATCAAAAGGCGCGACGGCGGAGACCGCTTCTTCGTCTCCGGGGATGCTGCGGCCGACAGGATCGTCGCGCTCATGGATGAGATACAGGATGCGCTCCGCAAAAGAGCGCTGGAATTCCGCGAATCTCACACAAGGACCTGCGATTCGTTTGACGAGTTCGTCGGGATAATGGCCGGACCGGAGGGGTTCGTGCGGGGTGGCTGGTGCGGGGATGCATCCTGCGAGGCGAAGGTCAGGGAAACCACCAGGGCCACCATCAGATGTATACCGCTTAACAACCCGAAGGAATCCTGTCCCTGCATGGTGTGCGGAAAGCCGGCCGGGGAGCGGGTCATCTACGCCAAGGCGTACTGAGCCGAATCCGCCCCACGAGGCGGACGGCGCGGACTCCGGACAGAATTCGGCCGCCGCGGGAGCAATCCGGCCGGGGTGCGTTTATACTGCCAATGCTGCGCTCGACGTTCATACATCTGAACGGGGTAGGGCCTTCGCGCGAGAAGGCTTTGTGGAAGCGCGGCGTATTTTCGTGGGACGGGCTGCGGCGCCTGATCGAATCCGGCGAATTCGCGAAAGGGCGCAGGGATATCCGGAAGGGAAGCAACGGAGCAATCACGGCCGGCACAGAGAAAGGCGCGCCTGATCGGGAGACCGGCGAGAAGGCAGTCGGGGAAAGGGAGACGATCGGCAGGCGCGACGGAATCCGGAAGCCGCCCGGCGCGCGACCCGAAGAACTGCTGGAGGAACTGCGCGCGAGCGAGGCGGCGATCGAGACGGGCGATGCCGCCTTTTTCGCCGACAGGCTCCCCATGCGCGAACGCTACCGACTGGCCCGCGATTTTGAGGGCCGCATCTGCTTTCTCGACATCGAAACCGGGCCGGTCGGCGGAGATATCTCTGGCATCACGGTCGCCGGGATATACGACGGGCGTCGCGCGCGGGTGCTGATCCGCGGCGCCGATCTGGGCGAGCTGCCCGATGCGCTGTCCACATATCCAGCGGTCTGCACGTTCAACGGCGCGTCTTTCGACATGCCCTGCTTGGCGGCCGAGTTCGGCCGTGGTTTCTACCGCGGTGCGCACATTGATCTGCGGCCCATACTGGCATCGGCAGGACTGCGGGGCGGGCTGAAGGCGATCGAGGCTAGGCTCGGACTGTCGCGCCCCCCGGGAGTAAGAGGACTGGACGGATTCGACGCGGTGCGCCTGTGGGTAGAGGCATCGGGTGGTTCGGCGGAGGCCTTCGAGCTGCTCGCGCGCTATAACATGGCGGACACGGTCGTGCTCCACACGTTGCTCCGGTTGGCCTGTAACCTCAGGATTGCAGCGGGCGATCTGCCGTTCAGGCGTTTTGACGGCGCGGACGATCCGGACGCATGGCCGGCCGCAGAAGACGCGCTGCGCTCCATGCCCCGTCCGGACTTCCTCCGCCGCACATGGTAGCGTAAAGGGCGCAGGACGGTTGCGATGTCACCGGACGGGGATTTACGCGGGCGGCGAAGGGCCTCAACACAGGCTCTTCAGAGGAATCCCGCATCCGTCGTATAGCGTCTCTCGCGATTTTCCCCAGGCGCTTTTCAAAGAGCGCCCGATTCAAGCCGGCGCGCACCTTCCCCGCAATCGTCCGTCGCGCCCGCTCTGACAACCGGCCCCGCGGCCCGGCAGCCAACCGGCTTGCGTCTTCCCCTCCACTGAGGGAACGGACGAATGCCGGCAAGGATGCCGGCGTTCCCGGCAGTTACGGCTTTGCACCAGTGCTGTCTTACTGCGGATTTCCCGTTGCATTCCAGACGCTCCGGTGGATGATTTTTTATGCGAAAAGCGCGCGGGCGTTACGTTACCCGGTCGTCTAAGAGGTAGGACAAGGGACTTTGGATCCCTTAATGGAGGTTCGAATCCTCCCCGGGTAACCAGCCGAGGGGAGCAGGGGCGATGGATGCGGATCGGCGCAGCGAATGCCGTCAGCGGGAGAGTGACCGGATCGGGCTTCCCGCCGGCGGCAGAACCGGAGAAATTCCCGTACCGGGAAGCTGTGTGACCGGAGGGACCTGCATGCCGGCGAGCCGCGTGACCGGGGGAAGCCGCGTGTCGGAGGGCAGGAGTATCGAGCGGCGGGAGTTTCTCGCCGGCTTGATCGGCTCCGCCGCGGCCCTCGCGCTGCACGGGCGGCTCCCGGGCATGGAGTCTCAGGGGCGGGAGGAGCCGGAGGAAGAAAGACCGATGGGCGGCGGAACCGGCAAGACGAAGCCCACAGGGTACCTGTGGGACGAGATATACCTGAAACACGACACCGGCGGATATCATCCGGAATCCGCCAGACGCCTGACCGCGATAAACGAGAGGCTGAAGGGAAATGCCTGGTTCAAAAGCCTGCTTCCGCTGAAGGCCGCGGAAGCCCCCGTCGAGACCGTTGCGCTTGTGCATCCGGTCGAGTACATCGAGAAGGCAAGGAAGGAATGCGAAGAAGGGCGCGGCACGCTTTCGACCGGCGATACCAACATCTGCCGGGACAGCTACAGGGTGGCCCTCGCCGCGGTGGGCGGCGTGACGGCGGCGGTTGACGCGATCATGGAGGGGAAGGCGAAGAATGCGTTCTGCGCAGTCCGCCCCCCGGGCCACCACGCCTGTCCGTCCAGAGGCATGGGATTCTGCATCTTCAACAACGTCGCGATCGCCGCCCGGTACGCGCAGAAGAAACATTCCGTCGAGCGGGTACTGATTGCCGACTGGGATGTCCACCACGGCAACGGTACCCAGGAAATCTTTTACTCGGATGGATCCGTATTCTTTATGAGCACTCACCAATGGCCGTTGTACCCGAATACCGGCAGGCGCGAGGAGACGGGAGAAGGCAAGGGCAAGGGACTTATAATGAACAGGCCTTTCCCCGCCGGCGCGGGCGGCCGGGAGATAATCGGCGCCTTCAGGGACGATCTGTTGCCTGAAATGAAGAAGTTCAAGCCTGACCTGGTTATCGTCTCCGCGGGTTTCGATTCGCGCGAAGGCGACCCGCTCGGCCGCTTCAAGCTCACTGACGACGACTTCCGCGAACTCACGAAGATCGTGCTGGAAATAGCCGGGATCGCCGGGAAAGGCCGGGTCATTTCGGCGCTCGAAGGCGGCTACAGTCTCGGCGGCCTTGCCTCCGCCGTTTCCGCTCACGTCGAGGAGCTGTCTAAGGCGTGATTCAGGGCACCTGCGAGGCCCAGCGGGCCCACGAGTGGGTCATGTCGGAGGCCTTCTGACCGTAGGCCTTCTCGATCGCGGCGGCGGGAGCCGTACCGCTCCGGATGTCCGAGACCGCCTTCTCGTAGTGTTTCGCCCCGCGCGCTATCAGGTACGTGGCGAAAGACCAGCATTGCTGGTAGACGAGCGGCTTCAAGCCGCGCAGCTCTATTTCCATAAGTTGCGGGATGGTCAGGGTCGTTCCGGCGACGATTCCCTTCCGGACGGATTCGCTCCACGACCCCCTCATGTCTATCCTGTTGTCTTCATAGGCGATCGTATAGAACCTGCAGTTCCTGAACATGAGATACTCGCACCAGGAAGCGAACCCCTCTTCCAGCCAGGCGGGCGCCTTGCCGCCCGATGCGTTTTTCATAATCACGTGAGCGAACAGGTTCGTCACCCCCTGGATGTACTGCGGGTCTCCCATCCGTTCCTTGTTCGCGACGGCCAGGTTCGGAACATGAGCGCCCGATGTCCTCTTGTGGAGGTCGCGCTGCCCCTCGCCTTCTCCTCCCTTGCCGTCCCGCCTTCCTCCAGAAAGCGCCTCGAAGAAAACTTCATAGTTGTGCTGGGTGGAGATTATGAACACCCGGCAATCGGGTGGCCAGACGACATCGAAGCCCCCATCCTTGAAATAGGCCTTCAATTGTATCGCCAGGTTTTCGCAGGACCTCACGGCGGCGAGCGTCTGCTCGTCGGAAAGCTGGGAGAAGTAGCAGGCGTGGGGCGTCTGGAACAGTTTGAACTGCTGATTGATCCGCCTCTGGACGTTTTCCAGGTGAGAGTGGCGGCTGGCGAGGGCATTGGCGATGGCCTCGTATCTCTGTCGTGCCCCGTCGCAATCGGGGCACACCGTAAACCCCGCTCCACCGCAGCAGTCCGGCGGCTTGTCGTCCATCCCCAGGATCAGGGGTTGTTTCGAGTGGGTCGGGCAGGGGATCAGTCCGCGGCCGCCGCACTTCTTACAGAGTTCCTTCTGGACGGCCGGTTTCGGAACGGCGCCGGCGCTGTCGGGTTTCCCGCCGGCGTCAGCCGCGGGGTTTTTAGGAGACTGTTTCAGCCCGAACTCTTCCAGGGGATCCGCCGGAGGCGTCCCGGACGGTTTCTTTTCCTTCCCGGGATCGGCGTTCTCCTTGCGCGACCCTTTCTTCCCGGCGTCATCGTCCTCGTCTTCTACCACCCGCTTCTTTTTACCCGGGGCGTTCTGTTTTTCGGGGTCGTCGGTCCTGGCGCCGTCGTCTCCCGACTTCGGCGCCTCTTTTTCGGCGCCGCAGGCGTGCCCGACCGGCGAGCCGGCCGAAAAGGCAACGGATACGATGCAGACAAGGGCCAGCGACGGCCGCGAACGATCGGGCATAAAGATGCTCCTTGCGAACCGCCCCCCCTCCTATAAGACGTATTTTAGCCGCATCCTGTTCACCGCCGCAAGCTTTTTGCGGAGTTCGTAAGCCGGTTGCGCTGTCTACGGGTGGGAGGGGGATTTGCGCGGGCGGCGATGGGACTTACCCCAGCCCTCCAGAGCAAACACGCTCCCGC
>JAOACM010000193.1 GCA_026417845.1 Planctomycetota bacterium
GCCCGCCGATGCGGAGACCTCGTCCGCAAAGGCGCGGACCTTCCCGGCCAGGGCGGCGGCGGCTTCGTCGAGCTTCGCCCCCGCCATGGCCTCGCTCTCCGTAAGGTAGAACCGCGCCCGGCAGGCGCCCACCAGCTTCCGCGCCTCAAGGGCCAGCGCCTCGGCCCTGGCGCGCAATCCGTTGATCAGGGCGCCGCCGAATCTGATCTCTTCCCAGCGACCGTTCCGCAGCGCCCATCGGCATCCACCGGCCAGGGTTTCTCTGTTGATCGGGTCATAGCACATGGAATTGAAGACGATATCGTCCCAGAACGTGTACGGCGCATCGGCGGCGGACTCGATGTGGCGCCAGCTGCGCTCCTTCGGATCGTACTCCCATGTCTGCGTCAGGCGGTGGAAGGGCACGACCACCTTGCCGCGAGCCGCGTCATAGGCCGCGTTCCCCCAGAGCTCCATTCCGTGGTTATATCCGTAGTCGAGATGGGGCCTTATGACGCCCTCGGTGACCTCGAATCCCGGCCCTCCATACGCCCTGGCCGGCGCCTTGCTGGGGCCGGTCACATCGCCCCAGACGCCCTCCTTGCCCGGCGGGAAGCGGTTCTCCCAGCGCGACTCCTTCAGGTTCAATGTGACCTCCGAATAAGGCCCGCCCTTGCCCATGGCGCCGCCGAGCAGCAGGAACGACCGTTCCCCGGGCAGGTAGACCAGCCCGACCGAGTTCCGGCCTCCGTACCCGCCGACGTCGAGCATTACCCAGGTATTGACCGGCGCGTTGGCGAGGTTTTCGGGGAGCGGCAGATCTTCCGCCCGCAGTGGACCCGCGAACGCTACGCAAAAAAGCGGGACAAAGCCCGCGATGGCGATCCATCAGTTCATCGTGGCGTCCCCTTCGCGTCCTTCACGTCCTTCAGCGCCACCTTCTCCTCCGCGTGGTAGCCCAGCTTCACGCTGACGATCCGCTCGTTACCCACGTCCGCCACAAACAGCCGCCTGTCGGTCCATGGCCGCCGGACGCTTCCCCATCGCCTTCCTCCAGATATCTCCTTGCCTGCCGCCTCATTATTTTCCCGGATCGGCCGCGGACGGGGCAAAGTCCGCCGGGACGGCGAGCCTCACCGGTATCCTTATGTGCATGGTCTGCGCGCGCGGGTCCGAACGCCGCACCTTCAGACATGTCATCGCGGCCGACGCCATCCGCGCGATGCTCCATGTGATCGCCGGCGGTGCGCAGCCTTCGCCGAACTCGGGAAGATAGGCGGAGCGGTAGTGTTCTTCCGGGGACCAGCCGACCATATCGAAGTCCCGTCCGGGAACCAAGCCGATTTCCCGGGCGGCCCTCGCCACCGCCCGCGTCATGGATTGCCACAGGGCCAGCACGGCCGTCGGACGATCGGGACGTCCCAGAATATCCCTCGCCCTGGCAAGCGCCACGTCGGCGTCGTAGAGCGGGGTATGCACGCGCAGCTCAGGCGGGATTTCGACCCCCGCCTCCTCCAAGGCGCCCACGGCGCCCGCCCACCGCTCCAGTATCTGCAGCCCCCGCTCCTCAGGCCCGATCCATCCGATCCTCCTGTGCCCGCTCTCGACGAGATGTCTTGCGGCCAGGACGCCACCGATGAATCCGTCCTGAACGACCGAATCTATCGGTACGGCCGCCTCCCTGGCATCTATGAGGACCGCCGGAAGGCCGAAGCGGCGGAACCGCTCCAGCAGATCCCCATCCGGCTCGTCCAGTATTACCCCGAAGACCCTTGCGGACCTTATGTGCTCGGCTATCTCCTCGGCGGAACGACCCATGGTAAGGATCACAAGGAGAGGCCAGTCCCACTTTGCGGCGAGCCGTTCGAACTCGACGAGCAATACCTGATGAAAATCGTCCGTGAACTCTCTCCCGTCCATCGTCCGCGCCACATAGGCCAGCAGCCCTCCTTTGTCAGGATCGTTCGCCCTGGCCAGGACCCGGTATCCCCGGCGCGGCACGGACTCGATGAGCGATTCCTCCTCCAGCAGCTTCATTGCGCGACGGACCGTCTCCCGCGATATCCCATGCTCCTCGCTGAGATGCCTTACCGAAGGGAGGAACTCCCCCATCGGTATGCTACCGGAAAGAATCCTTTTACGCATTGCGCTGGCGAAGTGGGAAGAATTCCGGCCGGAGCCAGCCATAACGGTATGCCCCCAACACGGCCAGGCTGACCTTTCTGTGACCCTAATGATTACACCGGATATCATGTTTTGTTCGCCGGAAATTCCGGTCATTGCCACTAAAATAATCGTAAGGTGCAGCAAAGCCAGGCCCGCATTGGTCAAGCGGCGCTTTTGTTAGCTCGTAATTAGTTGGCGAACCAGCAGTTGTGTTCGGTCTTTCAGCGCTGGATGCGCAGGGGGCTTTAGCTTGGGAAATGTACCATGGAATGTCCATAAATAATCTTTGGAGAAACATATTCCGTAATATCTTGCGAATCATGGGGCTGTGGCCCATTTCTGACACAAGCAGTGTCGCTGTCTGGTCCTTTATCAACTTATTGTGCTTAAGCTCCTCTTGAAACACAACATGTAGGGGAAGCCAGTACTGAGGGTCCTTCAGCCTGAATTCTCTTCCACCCAATCTTCGACACCTGACTTTCGCAAGTCCTTGATTTACAATGGGTTGCGAAGCTTGGCTCGGGCGTAGTGCCAAAGGCCTTTCCTTGCGGGCAGCGGACTTGGGCGGCCTGCAGTTATGCATCGCGACAGGGCGCGTGACCTTAGTGCGGCACCTCATGCCGCGGCATTTGGTGGCGCCCAGCTCCCATGTCGGGCGCCAAGCGTGCCCAAACTGGAACGCGGCCGCTGTCGCGGGATGCCCGCACGGGCATATGCCCCTGCGGGGGCGGCCAGTGCCGCGGTTGGGCTGCCCACCCCTCGCAATATCCTCATCCTCTCACCCGGCTGCTTTCCTCCTCCATTCAGATCGCTCGACCATGGCCATCTTTCATCAGACACTGAGAGATCGCGCTACTGGAGAGTAAGCGCCTGTCCCGAAACTCCCGCGGCGCGATCTGGCCCGTGCGTCCCGCTCTGGCCTTTCCGGCCTTCGGCGGAGAGCGGCCAGGCGGCAGCCGGGCGCTCCGTGTGATATATTATTCAGGGGGGGAATTGCGGGAGGCGGGTACGCATCGCCGAGGAGCGCATCTTGTGGCCGGAACCATCATCATACTGCGGGGCGAAACCCTGACGGGCAAGACCACCACCGCCAGGCTGCTGGCGCGCCTTCTCGAGAGGGGGGCGCACGTTGAGATAGACGCGCTGCTGGGATTCTTCCCGGACGGACAACCCGACCCGCGCCGCATCGGCGTGGTGCTCGCCTCCGCCGCCTCATGCGTCAACCATCTGCTCTCCGCCGGTTTCGACGCGGTTGTTGACTGGCAATTCTGGGAGCCCGAGCTGCTCGATCTTTTCCTTGCCGGCGTCCGGAGCCGCGATGCGGAGGTGCACCTGGTGACTCTTTCGGCATCGAGAGAGGCAAGGCGCGCGCGCCGGCCAGCCGCGGACGCAGCCAGGACGGGCATCAGATCGGATACATCCGCACGTTTCCTGGCGGACCGGGAACGACGCGGGGCCCGCATAGACACTTCGGCCCTGTCGCTCCAGGATGTGTGCGAGGCGGTGGCGGAAATCATGGACTCCAAGCGCGGGCTGATCAAGCCGCCCCGCCGCCCAGCCGAAGGAAACTGAGGAGCATCCCCTTCGCTCCGGGCAGGTGCATGGAGGGAACCGCGAAGCTCTAAGAGCTTATTATCCAAAAACCTCCGCCGGACCCGGCGCTCAGCCGCGGAAGCCTTGGCCGCCGCAGGAAGTTCTGGATAGCCTCCAAATGCACAGGGGAGCCGGTTGCGTCGTTAGAGCCTGTTCTAAAACCTCCGGCGCACAGCTTATACGCCCAGCGATCCCAACTGCATTGTGGTAGCGACGACCATCTACAGTAGCGCGCCCGAACAGGTTAATTGTTTGCCGCGCCAGTATTATTGGGGTGCACCGGCCGTGCGGTCTTACAACCCATCCAGAAACATCCCGCCGGGGAAGAAAGCCGGCCTCGATCCGTAAGCTCTGCGTCAGGGGCTGGGGGCAGGCTCTTACTCGCAACAGCGCCATTGGTCTCTGTTCGGGCGCGCCATTTGCCTGGACGTGGCAAGCGATTGCCTCCGCGGGCTGGCGGAGATGGTCCGGACGCGATACATAGGAGGAAGCGGTCGCGGATGTCGCACGACCGGAACGCGGACGACAGCCCACGGCCGCCGCGGGGCCGGCGGCCCGATAGAGGAATGCCGGGATGCAGACGGAAATGCCCTTCCTTACGGCGGACATCCCGCCGATAGAATGCGAAGTCAGGTCGAGGATAGAGGACTTCGAGGTCGAAGAAATACCGGCTTATGAGCCTTGCGGAGAAGGGACGCACACGTACCTGTGGATCGAAAAGCGGGGGGTCTCCACGCTGGATGTGGCGCGGAAGCTTTCGCGCCTTCTGGCGCGGAATGAAAACGATATCGGATACGCCGGGATGAAGGATGCCCGCGGCATAACGCGGCAGTATCTGTCCGTCGAGCATTGTCCAGAGGAAAAGCTGCGCGGTCTGGAGATTCCCGGTGTCAGGATACTTTCTATCGGGAGGCATCGCAACAAACTCAAGATGGGACACCTCAAAGGCAACCGCTTCCGGGCGCTGCTGAGGGGGGCAGCCCCGGAAGCGATCGGGAACTGCCGGCGCATCCTGGATATACTCGCGCGCCGCGGCGTCCCGAACTTCTTCGGGCCGCAGCGGTTCGGCCGCCGGGGCGATACCGCCCGGGTCGGGATCGCCCTGCTGAGACAGGCTCCCGCGGAAGCCGCCGCCATACTCTTCGGGCTTCCGTCGGAGGGAGACAGCCCGGCGGAGCGGGCTTCGCGGGAAGCGTTCGACAGAGGCGATCTCCGGACTGCGCTCAACCTGCGGCCCGGAGACGGTTCCGGCCTGGCTGGCGTCCTCGAGGCGGCCGCCAGAGGCATGCCGTGGGACAGAGCGATGCGACGCCTCCCGAAACGTCTGTGGCTGCTGTATCTGAACGCAGCCCAGTCCGAGATGTTCAACCGCGTGCTGGCCGCGCGGACAGGTTGGCTGGACTCGCTCCTCCCGGGCGATATCGCCTTCCTGCATACCAGTGGAGCTGTCTTCAGGATCAAGGACCCATCCAGCGAGAGACTCCGTCTGGAGGCGCTGGAGATCAGCCCGACCGGGCCGCTGTTCGGCGCCAGGATGCTCCAGCCGGAAGGGAAGCCGGGAGAGATCGAAAGTTCCATACTCGCGGAATACGGTCTGACGGAAGACAATTTCCTGGGCCGGTGGTCCAGGCATTTGCCGGGAGAGCGACGCCCTTTGCGGGTGCCGCTTTCAGATCCGGACGCGAGGGTCACTCCGGAGGGAATCGAGGTGCGCTTCGCCCTGCCTCCAGGATCGTACGCCACTTCCGTCCTCAGGGAATTGGCCAAAAAGGAGACGTAGCCCGACCGGGGTGGGACCGGCCCGGGGAGCGGCCTCCCGACGGTCGTCTTTCCGGTAACGAAGGAGATGGCGGAGGGGCGTCAGAAGCTCGCGGTTCCACCCGGCGGGTGGCAGGGGACCTTCCCCGTTGCGGTATCGGGGACTGATATGCCCTCCAGAACCTCCATGCGGGAAGGGAGGCAGCATCGAATCTGAAGCTTCGCGCCCGAAGTTTCCTGTCGCCGCGAAGCGTACCGCTCTGCGACCTCCACTTCGCGGCGGAGAATTTCCGGGCAGGCTGCTTCCCCAGTCGAACGATTAGCGAGGAGCCATATGCCGAAAGAGTATATCCGCACCGACGCAGGCCTCACCCCGGAGCAAAGGAAGGCGCTGGCCGTATCCTCGCACGTCTGTATGTCCGCCGGCGCCGGGACCGGCAAGACGCGCGCTCTGGCAGCCAGGTACATGGCGGCCTTGGAGGAAGCCGCGGCGGAGACCGGAGCCACCAGGTTAAACCCGGACGAGGCGGCCGGCCATGCCGTCCGAAGCATCGTGGCGGTCACTTTTACGACGGCGGCAGCGACGGAGCTTAAGGAACGCGTTAAAAGGGCAATAGAGGAACGCGCGGCCGACGGGTCGCCGTTCTGGACCTCGGCCCTCCTCCGGATGCCCGAAGCGCGGATAGGGACGATACACTCGCTGTGCCTGTCCATCCTCAGGAGCGACCCGCTCGCGGCCGGCCTTCCCCTGGCCTTCGAGATCCTCCAGGCAGACCGGTCCGAAGACCTGCGGAAAGAGGCGGCGGCGCGCGTCGTCTCGCGATGGGGGCCGGCCGACAGGAAGGATCTGCTGGAGGCCGGCAGGGATCTGCGAAGTCGAAAGGCCCTCGTCGAAACGCTCGCGAGCCTGCTCGCCGCGCGCCACATGGCCGATGCCTGGGTCGAAACGTGCGAGCGTGCCGCGGCTGGCGGAAAAATAGACGAGACCGCCGTGAAGCTCGCAATGCGGGAACGATGTCGGCTCTGCAGCAACGATGTGGAGAGCCTCCTGGGAGACCCGGCATTCCGAAGGGCGATCGAATACCTGGCCGGTCTCGACGCATCTTCTTTTCCAGATAAGGAATCAAAGACTGCTGTTCTGGTTGCCAACCTGTCCGGCCCCGCGCGACAGCTCATCCGGATCCTCCGCTGCGCCAGAACCACAGCCGACGGGACGTACCGCCACGCACAGCCAGACCGCATCCCGGGACAGAGCAGTCTCCCGCGGCCGGACCAGAATTCCAGCGGGGGGGCCGTCTGTTGTCCGGGATCCCGCTCACACCTAGGCGCTGCCGGAAGTGTCGTAGCCTCCATCCCCGATGGAAAAGCCGGGGAAACGACCGGCGTGCAGGAATTCGCCACAGCGATCGGGGCTCTGGCGGAGGTGTTTTACAATTCGCTCACGGAAAGGTTCAGGATACTGGAAAGGCTGCCCGGCAACGCGAACTCGGAATGGAAGCAGGCCGGAGTAGACAAGGAGGAATTCAAAAAACACTACACCGCTCTGGGCGAGGCGGTGCGGCGCATCTGGCCGGCACCACTGCTGGTCATGGGCGCAGCAGATCCAACCGGGGCGGCGGTCTCTACAGCGGCGCTCACGCGCCTGTATATGCTCGCCCGGACCGAATATGACGCGCTGAAGGAAGGCGCCTGTGACTTCGACGACCTGCTCCGGTTGACCAGGGACCTGCTGACGAGGGATGAGCGCATCCGGCAGGCGGCATCCTGCCGCCACATCATGGTGGACGAATTCCAGGACACCGATCCCGTTCAGTGGGAAATACTGGCGATGCTGGCCGGTCTTGAGGCCTACTCAAAACCCGCCGGCGTGGAGCTCAGGGCCCAAGGCTGCTCCCTCTCCCCTCCGGAGGATTCCGGACAGGCTCTCAGGGACGCGCACCTAGGGGCCGCCCCCGGCAGCCCGGCAAGGGGACAATCCTCCCCGGCAGCTGATTCGACGAGCCGGGCGCGCACATCAGCCCGCGTGATGCTGGTCGGGGACGAAAAACAATCCATTTTCCGCTTCCGCAACGCGGACGTAACTGTTTTCGCCGCGGCCCGCGAGCAGCTCAGAAGGGCGGCTGAGGCTGAATATATCGCGGGCACGGCAGGCGCGGCTGGAGCCGCGGAGAAAGGTTCCTCGATAGAGGCCAAGCTGACGGTAAATTTCAGGTCGCTCCCCAAAGTGGTAGAGACGATAAACCGGATGTTTGAACGAATATTCGCTCCGGCCGAAGGAGGTGCGTCGCACCGGCCCTATGAGGCCAGATCGCAGCCCCTGAGCCCGGGCTGCAGGGCGGCGACCGGA
>JAOACM010000194.1 GCA_026417845.1 Planctomycetota bacterium
CAAGAAAAAAGTGGGGTAAAAATCGCGAAAAATGCAATACTGCGGGAGCGCGTTCACTCTGGAGGGCTGGGGTAAGCTGCCTTACCGCCCACGCAAATCTTCCTATCGTCCGGGGACATCGCAACCGGCTTCGGAAAGCCGCGTTGTCCTTGACAGCGTTTTCGGGCGCGTGCTAATGAAGCGCCTTCCGGGAAATTCCGACGCCGGCCGGGCGCGGCACCTCGGCAGGGGGCATGCATGTTGCGCGAGGGTCTCATCGGGTGAAACTGGTAATCGTCGAGTCGCCCGCGAAGGCGAAGACCATAAACAAAATCCTCGGCAGGGGGTACGTCGTCAAAGCCTCGATGGGCCACGTACGCGACCTGCCGGAGAAAGAATTCGCCGTGGACATCGAGCATGGCTTCACCCCCAGGTACGAGGTCATAGAATCGAGGAAGAAGGTCGTCGGCGAACTCAGGAAGACGGCCAGGAACGCCGAGGCGGTCTACCTGGCACCCGACCCCGACCGCGAGGGCGAGGCGATAGCGTGGCACCTGGTCGAGGCGCTGAAGATTCCCGATGATCGGGCGCTCCGGGTCACGATGAACGAGATCACGCCGCGGGCCGTCAGGCGGGCCTTCGAATCGCCGGGCGCCATAAACGCCAATCTGGTCAACGCCCAGCAGGCCCGCCGGATACTCGACCGCATCGTCGGCTACAAGCTCAGCCGCCTCCTCTGGGACAAGATACTCCGCGGCCTCTCCGCCGGCAGGGTCCAGTCGGTCGCCCTGCGCCTGGTCGTCGAAAGGGAAAGGGAGATAGCAGCGTTCAAACCCGAGGAATACTGGACGTGCGAGGGCGTGTTCGAGCGCGGAGGGAGCGAATTCGCCGCGCAACTGAAGGCCGTGGACGGCGTCCAGGTGGTGACGTGCGCGGAGGAGCTGGCCAGGCTTCGCGCCGCCGAGGCCGATGCCTCCCAGAAGCCCGCCCCGGAAAAACTCCCGCTGCTCCTGCGTACAAGGGAGGAAGCGGAATCCCTGATCCGCAGAGTGGCCGGGAAACCATTCCGCGTCGCAAGGATCGAGTCGCGCGAGGTTAAAGACCATCCCTACCCGCCATTCGCCACCAGCCAGCTCCAGCAGGCTGCCGCTAACAGGCTCGGCTTTTCGGCCAAGCGCACCATGCAGATAGCCCAGGCGCTTTACGAAGGCGTCAACCTCGGTCCGGAAGGCCCGGTCGGCCTGATAACCTACATGCGCACGGATTCGTTCCGCGTCGCCCAGGAGGCCATGGAGGCGGCCAGGGAATTCATCGGGAAATCCTACGGGCCGGCATACGTCCCCGAAAAGCCGAACATCTACCGCTCGCGCAAGGGCGCGCAGGATGCCCACGAGGCGATCCGTCCGACGGACGTGACCCGCACGCCGGATTCGATCAGGACGTTCCTCTCGGATGAACAATACAGGCTGTACCGGCTCATATGGGAGCGATTCGTGGCCAGCCAGTGCACGCCGGCGGTATTTACCGCCACGACGTGCGACCTGGAGGCGGAAGGCTGCCTGTTCAGGGCCACCGGCAGGAGCATGCTCTTTGACGGATACCTCCGCGTCGCCGGCAGGGCCGAGCTGCACCTTGACAGGGCCTCGCAGGCCGATCTCGAAAGGGGCGACGAGGCCGACCCGGCGGCGGAGAACGGGGAACCGGGAGAAAGCGGCGAACGGGCGGCCGGCGCGAAGCAGGACGGGGGGACGCCAGCCCCCGATGCGGCTCCGGGCGTAACCGCCCCCGAAGGCACGGGCGGGCCCCGCACGAAAAGAAGGGGAGAGGGCCAGGAGCTCCCGCCGCTGGTTGAGGGCGACGAGGTCCGCGCCGTCTCGATCTCCCCGGAACAGCATCTCACGCAGCCGCCGCCCAGATATACGGAGGCCAGTCTGGTAAAGGCGCTGGAGCGGGCCGGCATAGGACGGCCGAGCACCTACGCCACCATACTCAGCACAATACAGGAACGCGGGTACGTCGAGAAACGCAAGCGATCTCTCTATGCCACGCCCCTGGGAACCATGGTCTCGGACCGCCTGACCGCCCACTTCCCGTCCATCATGGACGTAGGATTCACGCGCGATATGGAGGAAGACCTGGACGAGATCGAGGAGGGCAGGGCGGACTGGGTAAAGATACTCGAAGACTTCTACGGCAAATTCAGCGCCGAGATGACGAAGGCCGAGCGCGAAATGCCGTCGGCTAAGGGCCGGGGCGAAAAGACCGATATCGTCTGCGACGTGTGCGGCGCGTTCATGGAAAGGCGCGTCGGCCGCTACGGGCCGTTCCTGAGGTGTTCGAACCATCCGCGCTGCCCGGGCAGGAAGCAGATGGACGCCAATGGGATGCCGATCGAACGCCGGGAAAAGCAGCCGGAACTCGTGGATGTGAACTGCGAACTCTGCGGCGCGAAGATGGCCAGGAAGGTCTCGCGCTTCGGGCCCTTCCTGGGATGCTCGAGGTATCCCGAATGCAGGTTCACGATGAGACTGGACAGGAACGGCAACCCGGTCCGCAGGGAGAAGCCGATAGAGACCGATGTGCCGTGCCCGAAATGCGGGTCCCCGATGGCGATACGCCGCGCCCGCCGCGGCAGGAACAGGGCTCCTTTCCTCGGATGTTCCAGGTACCCCAGATGCCGCGGTACGGCTGAGCTTACCGGAGAGATCAGGAGCCGCTATGCGGACCGCCTCGCCGAGTGGGCCGCAGCGAAGGCCGGCGGGAACGCCGGGAAAGGCGCCGAACCGGGCCAGCAGGGGCCGCAGGAGCAAACCCCGCAAACGTAGCCGAATCCGCGTCGCGCGAACCCATCCGCGGGAAACGCGTCTGTGGCTGCAGGGGGAGGATACGGCCATGTCGGATTCCGATCGGGCGTTGCCTGAAACAGTCGCGAAGGCGCTCGAAGCCAAACTGCTCGACGCCATGCGCTCGGCCGCAGATGTCTATCTCGCCGCTGTCCGTCCCGACGGGAGGGTGGAGATCGGGGGTAACTGGACCACGTTCGCCCAAGGCTGCGCGCTTTTCCTCGCCGAGATCTGCAAGGACGCCGGCGGCGGCCGCGCCGGGTCGGAGGAAGTCAGGGCAAAGCTTAACAGGACCGCCGAATACTTCGCCGGCATGATCGCCGAGGATGGGACGGTACCTTTCGATACGCCGCTATGGAAGGGCGACCGCTACGTGCCGCCGTGGGAATTCAGCGGACTGCTGTGGCTGGACAGGTTCCATTCCGATCTTCTGGATCCGGACGTCGCCGGCCGGCTAAGGGACGGCCTCGCGCGACTCGCCCGCGGATGGGCCAGGCGTCTGCCGGGCGAAAAAAGGATACACAATATCCCCTGTTTCGGCGCCGCGGCATTGTGGTACGCGGGCAGGACATGGGGGGAAACCTCATGGCAGTCGGTGGCCGGGACGTATCTGGCGCGGGTCGCCGAGGCGTGCGCGGCCGACGGCTGCTGGCCGGAACATACGGGGCCGACCACAGTCTATAATCTGGTTTACGTCCACGCCTTAGGGATCAACCTGTGGGACGGCAGGGAGCACCCGGCCGCCGGGGTCCTCCGCAGGGCCGGCGCGTTCCACTCGAGGTTTACATATCCCGACGGTACCGGCGTCAGCATCATTGACGGCCGCGTGCTGTACCACGGCGGCAGCGTGGCCGCCCTGGGTCTGCCCGGGTTGCTCCAGACGGAAAGCGGCGCCCGCTGCGTGGAGATGGTCGCGGCAAGCCCTTACGGGATCGGGCCGATCGCCAACAGCAACGGCGTCACGTTCGTGCCGCAGGTCTACAGGATGCTGCGGGAAGGCGTCCGCCGTTCCGTTCCCGGCGCCCACGGTGGCGTGCCGCTCGGCGACCGCGTGGCCGTCCTGACAGCCGGACCGTTTACCGCGGTGCTCTCCGGCCTGCTCGGATCCTCGACCAGCCACTGGGGCTATGACAGGCTCCAGCACATCGAAGTGCACCACCGGGAGCGCGGAGTCCTGCTTGGCGGAGGACTCTCGAAAGGGCCGGACATGGCATTCCTCTCGGGCAATGGAGGATTCCTCGCTGCTGCCTCCCGTCTGGACGAAGGCGGCCGGACGATCGGGCTGACCTACCCGTGGGGCGAAGCGACGATAGGGGCGGAAACCTCTCTGGGGAAGCTGATCGTGAATATCGAGGCGCACGCGGCGGGCGGCGGCGAGCTGAACATGCTGCTCCCGATCCCCTCCACCTGGTTCGACCGGCCGTTCGAAGGGGAGGGGGAGCGCGCGATCTCCGGCCTTCGCGGCGGAGGCATGGTGGCGCTGCGCGTCGAACCGGAGGCGACTCTGCGATATCCCGTCAAACCATGGTTCCCGTACCATCCAAAGGGCGAGGCCCCGAAAGATATATGGCGGTGGGGGCTGGCGTGGAGAGGCCGCGGGCGGATAAGCGTCCGGCTGACCTTCGAAGGGTAAGAGCCTGTCCCACAACCCAAGGATGGGAAAGGAAGCGGCCTCGATCCCCTGGGCTCCGTGTTCGAGGTTTTGCGATCAGCTGAGAGCTTGTCCGGGAAACGTCGGCGCGGAGCCCGGGGATCAGCGTCCCCTGCTTCCCGGCGGGAAGTTTCTGGCAGGTTCAAAGACATCCCAGAAATACCGAATGCCCGCCGGAAAAGACGGCGCCCTCCCGTATCCGGCCCCAGATGGTAAAACAGCAGACCCGGGAAGAATCCCCCGGGCCGGTCGGACCGGGGAGGATACGTGACACGACCCACCTGCGGAACGTCTTAATTTGTGGGTGCCATGCGCACCCCGTTACCTGCACGGGGGGAGGGCATCTGACATGTCCGTGATCTTGTGCAGGAAGTGCAGCAAGAGCTACAAGGTCGCCGGCGCGCCCCCGGCGGGCGGGGCATCGCGGTGCCCGAGCTGCGGCGCGATAAACCGGGCGGATCACGCCGGCCGTGAGCGCCGGGAAGCCGGGCGCAGGCTGCCTGATGCTGCCCCGCTCCATCCCGACCCCGCCGCGGGGCATCGGGACGCCGCCGTGCGCCAGTCGCCCATGCCGGGCTCTGGAAGCGCCACGGAACCCGCAGATCCGCGGAGCGACCAGCCGGCCGCGGATGCTCCCATCGCCAGGCGGATCGGCCCCTACGAAATAGTACGTGAGATAGGGCGCGGCGGGATGGGAACAGTGCTGATGGCCAGGGACACGGCCCTGAAGCGCGACGTCGCGATCAAATTCATCGGACCTGAGTCCGCGACGCAGAAGGAAGACAGGCTGAGGTTCATCAGGGAGGCGCGGATAACGGGCCGGCTGGAACATCCGGGCATCCCGCCGGTCCATTTCCTGGCGCGCGACGAGCAGGGCCGCGAGTTCTTCGTCATGAAGCTCATAGAGGGCCGGGCGCTGTCGGATATCCTCGCGATGTGCCACTCCGGAGACGCGGCGACACGGCGGGAGTTCCCCCTGCCCAGGCTGCTGGCGATATTCGAACGCGTCTGCGAGACGGTCGGCTTCGCCCATTCGCGCGGCGTAATCCACCGCGACCTGAAGCCCGCCAATGTGATGGTCGGAGACCACGGCGAAATATGGGTGCTCGACTGGGGCGTGGCGAAAGAAATAGATGGAGAGCCGGGAGGAAAATCGGGGGGGGAGCCAGCCGGGTCCCGCGTGGCAGAGGACGGAGAAGCAGGCGGCCGGAGCACCGGCAACGGAGAAGATGCCGGACTGACGATGGCCGGGACCACGGTGGGGACGCCCGAGTACATGGCTCCCGAGCAGGCGCGAGGGGAAAAGCTGGACGAGCGGACCGACATATTCGGCCTGGGCGCGCTGCTGTACGAAATCCTGGTCGGACACCCACCGATCCGTGGCAGCACCCGCGAGGCGGTCGTCTGCAATGCTGCCATGGCGAAACACGTCCCGATCCGGCAGACCGCGCGCGGACGGAAGATCCCGCCGGCGCTGGCGGCCATCGCGGAAAAATGTCTCCGCCTCGATCCAAAAGAGCGTTATCGGTCTACCGCCGAACTGGTCCGCGACCTGAGGGCCTTCGCCGCCGGGAATCCGGTCTCCGCCATGCCCGATACCGCCATGGACAGGTTGCGCCGATTCGTCCGGCGGAACGGCACGGCGGTCGGCGCCTCCGCCGCGGCGGTCCTGCTGCTGGCCGTGCTTGCCGCCGGGGCCGCGGTAGTCATAGCACAAAGAGAACGCGAGGCGGCCGAGGCTGAGCGGGCCGCGCGGGAAAGGGAAGCCGAAGCGGCCAGAGCCGTCATGGCGGCCAGGGCCAAAGAGCTTGAGGCGGCCGAATCCAGGCGGAAGGCGCAGGAGGCCGAGGCGGCCAGGGAAAGGGAAACCGCCCTGAGGCTGCAGGCCGAACTGGAAAAACAGAAGGTCATCGCGGCCGGCGCGGAAAGGGCCGCCAGGCGACTGAGGGCGTTCGAGCCCTGCTCGAAGGCCATGGACCTGATCTCGCGCGGGCAGCTTCCCGACAGGGCGGCGGAACTGGCCCGCAGGGCGCTCGATATTGATCCTGAATTTCCGGAAGCGCAATTCGTGCTGGCGGAAGCCCTCCGCGCTGCCGGACTCCCGAAGGATGCCGCGGATGCCTATATGAAGGCCGACGCCATGAGCCTCCGCGCGACATCCCGCCACAACCTTCAGGCGCTGCTCTCCGCCGCCTTCGCCTACGACGGGGCCGGGTACTACCGCGAGGCGGAAAGGGCGTTCGAAATCGCCGACTCCTCCGACAGGGACGATCCGCTCGCGATGGTCGGCCGGTCGTTCCGTGCGGCGCATCGCGGCAGGGTCGCGGAGGCCGCTAGGATCGCGGCTGAGGCGGCGGGCCGGGGGCCGCATCTGTGGGAGACTCACTTCGCCCTGGGATACGCGAAGGCGGCGTGCGCGAGGTATGGCGCGATGGAACCCTCTGTGGCATCGCGCGAGGCCGTCGGCCATATGCGCAAAGCCCTCGACCTCGCCCCCGGCCGGGCCGATATACACTTCTGGCTTGGACATGCCGTGCAGATATCGGCGGAGGCCGAAGGCGGCGCTGCGAGGGAGGCGACGATAAAGGAGGCGCTGGCCGCGTGCGAGCGCGCCGCCGCAATGGAGCCGCGGAACGGCAACAGGCGCGTCGAAACCGCGCTGGTAAAACTTGCGCTCGGCGACGCGGAAGGAGCCAGGCGGGAACTGGCCGAAGCCGCAAGTCTGGGCGCGCATCCGGCGACGGTCAAGTTCGCCGGAGCGCGTCTCGCGGTATCTGGCGGCGATATAGAGGCTGCTTTCAGGCTCATGGACGAGGCGGTAAGGCTTGGCGCCGACTGGCCTCCGCACATCGCCAACTGGCTCAACATGGCCTTTTCGCTGGGCAGGAACGCGCAGGCGCAGCCGGTATTCGAAAAGTTTTACGCGGAGAATCCCGACTTCGTCGAAGTCTATATCCTGAAGGCGGAACTTCTGAGAGGATCGGGGAATCCCCATGCCGCCCTGGCCGAGGCGCGCAAGGCGACGGCCATCGCGCCGTATAATGTGAAGGCGCTGAATGCCGAAGCTTCGGCCCTGATCGCTCTCGGTAAATACCCGGAAGCACTGGAGACCGCCGGCAGGCTCCTGAAGGTCCGGCCGGGCGATTACCGCGGACAGGTTGCCAAAGCGCAATGCCTGGCCTCCCTGGGCCGTTTCGCCGAGGCACGGGCGGCCGTGGCCGGGCTGGAAAAATCCCACCCGGCGCGCGCGGCGGAGATCGAACGTCTGCGGCAGTCCATCGCGCGGCTCGAATCGTCGTCAGGCAAAAGGTAGCGACGCCGCGCGCTGTCCGCCCACCCCTTCGCTGGGGCATGGTGGCGATCAGGCG
>JAOACM010000018.1:0-13554 GCA_026417845.1 Planctomycetota bacterium
GTCGAGAGGGCCAGGGAGGCGATGAAGGCCCTCCGCCTGGGCCGGGCCCGCGCCGAACTCGACGCCGCCCTCGAGATATACCGCCGGTACAGACGGAGGGACGAGGAGGTGCGCGTCGAACCGCTGCGCGCGGACCTGAAGTGGCTGGAAGCGCTGCTGGCCGAGATTACCAGGCGCTCCGATGCCGGTCTCCCGCCGATCGAAAGGATAACCATGCCCTCCGGGGAATCGCTGCCCGTCATGGCAATAAGCCCGGAAGGCATCAGAGTCCGGGATGCCGATGAAAAGGCCCGCATCATACCGCTCGAAAGCGTCACGCCGGATCAGCTGCAACGGATACTGGAGGGTTGCGGATTGCGCGGCGAGGGGCGGCTCGGCGCAGCCGCCCTGTGGTTTCACAGGGGGCTGCCGGCGTTGGCGGAAAAGGAGTTGAAGGAAGCCAAAAGGGAAAATCCGCGCCTGAGGGACGACCGGGATGTCGCGGCGTTCGAGGAGCGGCTTCGAAAGGGGGCGACCGAGGATTGACGATCGCCCGCCGAGGGGGCGGTCCGACACCGGCACGGTCGCGGCCGTCGGTGGGACGACAGGAGGGGGAGACCGGTATGGCGGGAGGCGGCGTGTTCGAGAAGGTCGAGGAGGCGGCGAGGGTCGCGAAGCGAATCGTCAAGCGGAAGCCGAAGGCCGCGATAATACTCGGGACCGGACTGGGCGGGCTGGCCGCCAAGATCCGCGTCGAGGGGGAACTTGACTACGGTGAGATACCCCACTTTCCCAGACCGACCGTGGTCAGCCACGCCGGGCGGATGGTCTTCGGAAAACTGGCCGGCAGGGACGTGCTTACCTTCGAAGGCCGCTTCCACTGCTACGAAGGACATCAGGTCTACGACATCGTTCTGCCGGTCCGCGTGGCGAAACGGCTCGGCGCCGGGACGCTTTTCCTCTCCGGCGCATGCGGCGGAATGAATCCCCTCTACGAGAAGGGAGACATAGTCTTTCTCGTAGACCACATAAACCTGATGGGAGTCAATCCGCTGGTCGGACCCAACGACGACCGGATAGGCCCCCGCTTTCCGGATATGTCCGCGCCTTATGATATGGAGCTGGTACGGGCGGCGGAGGCATCGGCCATGAAGCGCGGCATCAGGTGTCATCGTGGCGTCTACGTGGCCGTCATGGGGCCGAATCTCGAGACGGGTGCCGAGTACCGGTTCCTCCGGACCATCGGGGCGGATGTGGTGGGGATGAGCACCGTGCCGGAGGTCTTGGCGGCGGTCCATGCGGGCATGCGCGTCTTCGCGGCTTCCGTCGTAACCGATCTCTGCTTCCCCGACGCGCTCGAGCCGGCTGACATAAATGAGATCATAGCTGTCGCCAACGCGGCGGAACCGAAGCTGGCCGCGATCGTGTGCGACGTCCTGAAAAAGCTGTAGTATGGAAAGAGGCCACGACCGTCCGCCCGGGTCGAGAGCCGGAAGATCGCATGGGCTCCGGGCCGGGGCGTCCCGGATGCCGGAAACGCGCGCCTGACAGCGGGATCAGCGGAGGGCCGGCGGGAGATGCCGCGGTCCTCCGCCCCCTGCCAATCCGCTCGTCCAGCAACCGGCGATCCGGGCCGGGATCGGTGGACGGTTGCGGGGGCCGGAGGGCTGGCCGGGAACATCCGCGGATGTCCTGGAACGGTACGCGGCCGGGCGCGCGGGGGGCTGGCGCCGGAGCGAGGCCGGAGGCGGACGGCGGGAGCCTCAGCCGCACCAGGAGGAAAAGCCGGGTCGGGCGGCGGACGCGGAACCTTATTCCGGAGGGTGTGGGGCGCATGGAAATCCGCGAAATCGCGAAGGGGGATGGGTGGGTATATAGCGAGTACGGGAGCGTGCACTGGATACGCGTGGATGTGCCGGCGAGCAAACTGGAGGCGACGCTCGCCATGCTCCACGCCCGGTTCGGACGCCGCCATCCCCATTGGATAGTGGACCTCTCGAAATCGGACTATGTGGACAGCCGGGTGCTCGGCGCCCTCCTCCAGCTCCTCGACCAGCATTCCAACGCGGGCTCCGCCGTGGCTCTTGTCGAGGCTTCCGATCGCGCCACCGTCGCTTTCCGCGTGCTGGGTTTCAGAGAAAGGTTCCGCTGGTTCCGGTCCGTCGAGGAAGCCGAATCGGTCCTGCTGAAGGAAAACTCCGGGCAGGAGGGATCGAAGGGGGCGGCTGTCCCCTAGGCATTCTCCGGCCGCCTCCGACAAACCTGGCGGCACGGACTCCGCGCCTCCGGAGAAGGCGCGCCGGATTGTGTTGCGGCGATGCCCTTGCCGTCGGGGGGTAAGGGGCTGTCCAGAAACATCCAGATGAGCTGAGCTGGACGCTAAGCCGGTTGCGCCGTCGGTCCGCAGAAACGGTTGTCAGAGAGGACGCGACGAAGCGGGCGCGGAGATGTACGCGCAGGCTTGCCTCCGCCGCTCTCTGAAGAACGCCTGGGGTAAAAATCGCGAGAAGCGCTATCCGGCGGGAGCGTGTTCACTCTGGATGGCTGGGGTAAGCCCCACGGCCGCCCGCGCAAATCTCTCTCCCGCCCGGAGACATCGCAACCGACTCCTGGACGCCGCGGGAACCCTGGGCGCCGAGGGGGTTTTGGGATAGACTCTAAAGGAAAAGCCGGGCGCACGGAGAGAGTGGACCATGGCCGCGCATTCCGAACGCCAGCCGCCCGATCCGGAGATGCTGGAGCAGGGCGATGGATGGGAGCACTGGCGGTGCGGACGGGTCAGATGGTGGGTCATACGGTTCAGGGAGGGTAGCTACGCCAGAAGCCGCGATCGCCTCGAACGCCAGCTCCGGCGGGGCACGGAACCGGTTGTGTTCGTGATCCCGCGCGCCAGGGATCTGGACAGTCTCAGCCTCGGCGGTTTTCTCCTGTGCGCCGAGTCATCCGAAAAGGCCGGGCGGATGATCGGTCTGGTCGGCAGGCAGGCCGCGGCGAAGCTCAGACTGGTCATGAAGATGATGGGAATAAAGACGGGCCACGTGCGGGAGTTCTCATGCTTGGAAGCGGCCGAGTCCGCGATCCTTCATCAGGACGTCCAGCCGAAAGAACGCGGGGGAAAGTCCTGAAACCCCGCTCCCGCGCACACCCTATGCGCGGCCCTGCCGAAGCGGCGCGGCCGCGCCCGGAAAGCCTGGGAATGAGCACGCGGTCCGGTTTTTCTCCCTTGGAGGAGAGCCGGTTGCGGGTGATAGTTTGCCGCCTTCAGGTGGCGACCGACATTTGTATTGGGTCGCCCGGAAGGGGCAACAACGGAGCTGCTGCAAATAATACCGCTATGCCGCCGCGCTCTGATATATATGGGCACGGCAAACAATTACGATTGCGATGCTGGTTCGGAGGAGCGGTTGTCAGAGAGGGCGCGACGGGCGATCGCGAGACAGGGCGCGCGCAGGCTTACATCTGGCGCTCTCCGAAAGGCGCCTGGGTAAGGACCTGTCCAAAAACTTCCCGCCGGGCAGTGCGGATCGCTGAGCGTATAGCTGAGCGCCGGAGGTTTTTCGGATAGGCTCTAAAAATCGCGAAAAACGCCATCTGGATGCGGATTCTCTCTGAATAATAGCCGTTGTAAGCCCCCCAGCCGCCCGCGCATATACCCTTCTGTCCAAAGGCAACGCAGTCGGTTCGCCGGTTCCGACCGGCACGATCTTTGATTGATACGTTTCTGCCGGCGCGTATGCTCTCCTTCGGCCATGGAGGCGATCCGTCGGCTCCGGGAACCGGCGCCGGTCTACGGAAGCCCGACCGGCGTGACAGCAGGCGGCGCAGGCGATGGCGGATGTACGGGCCGGCGGCGGGCGGAACCAGCTTTGAAGTGGCGGGTCGCTCGGGAACCGGCAGGCCGGCGGTGCACGATGGATTGTGTGGACGGGAGACGCAGCCCGCCTTCCGTGCGGTACCGCCCCGTCAAAGAGGCCTCTCCCCCGACCGCAGAAAAAGGCGGGGCGCGCGGGGGCGAACGGTTACGAAGTGAGATGTCCGAATCAGGGAGGCGCGATCGGCTATGGCTACGATGGATTTCGGCGGCGTATTGGAAGATGTGGTGACGCGCGACGAATTTCCGATGGAGAGGGCCAGAGAGGTGCTGAAGGGCGAGGCCCTGGCGGTTATCGGCTACGGCGTGCAGGGCCCCGCGCAGGCGCTCAACATGCGCGACAACGGGCTGAACGTGATCGTCGGCCAGCGGCCCGGCGGCAGGAGCTGGGAAAAGGCCGTCCGGGACGGCTGGAAGCCGGGGAAAACGCTTATGCCCGTCGAGGAGGCCGCGTCGAAGGGGACGATAGTCCTGTACCTTGTCTCAGACGCCGCCCAGAGGGAGCTGTGGCCGTCCGTAAAGCCGCATCTGACTGCCGGCAAGGCGCTCTACTTCTCGCACGGCTTTTCGATCGTCTACAGGGACCTGACCGGAGTGGTGCCGCCGAAGGATGTAGACGTGATAATGGTGGCTCCGAAGGGATCGGGTACCTCCGTCCGTCGGAACTTCCTGGCCGGCAGCGGCATAAACGCCAGTTTCGCCGTCTTCCAGGACGCGACGGGCCGGGCCCGCGAGCGATGCCTGGCGCTGGGGGTGGCCATCGGGTCGGGCTTCCTGTTCCCGACTACGTTCGAGAAAGAGACCTGGAGCGATCTGACGGGCGAACGCGGCGTATTGATGGGCGCGCTGGCGGGCATAATGGAGGCCCAATACGACCTGCTGCGGAAGAACGGCCACACCCCCAGCGAGGCTTTCAACGAAACGGTCGAGGAACTTACCCAGAGCCTGATAAGACTGGTGGCAGAGAACGGGATGGACTGGATGTACGCCAACTGCTCAACCACCGCCCAGCGCGGCGCGCTTGACTGGAAGGGCCGTTTCCGCGACGCGGTGGCGCCGGTCTTCGAGGATCTGTACAGGCGCGTGAAGGACGGCACGGAGGCGAAGATCGTGATCGAGGCGAACAGCAGGCCGGATTACGCCGACCGCCTCCGCGCCGAACTGGGCGCAATCAGGAACTCAGAAATGTGGCGGGCCGGAGCCACCGTCAGAGCGCTCAGGCCGGAAAACTGGAAAGCCGCAGATGCTGGCGGGAAGACCGCCGCCGGGGAAAAGACCGGCGCCGGCAGGAAAAAGGCCGGAAAGAGGAAAGCTGCCAGAAAAACCGCCGGCGGCAAGGTGCATCGCGGCGGGAAGAAGCGATAGGCCTCGATGGGGGATCCGGAGGCCCGGCCTTGGAATGGAACCGCTAGCAAAGCGCGGGGTTGAGCGCGGCGGGCGGCCGTCGTTGTGGCCGATAGGTTTATTCCTGGCCGTCAATGCCGCCGGATGGATAGCGGCCGTGGCGGTCCGGAGGCTGACGCCCCTCCAGATGAAATTCATGCATCTCCCGGTCTTTTTCCTGTGGACGCTTTCGCTGGCGATCCTTTGCCGCCGGACGCTCCTGTGGAGGCCGCGGATAGCGGCTGAGGCGGGCATCGCATGTCTCGCGGCTGTCGCGGCCGAACTCATCCAGGCCTGGATCCCGGGCCACGTCTGCGAATGGCGGGGATTGACAGCCAGCCTTGTGGGTGTCGCGCTGGCCGCCGCTATCCTTGCCGCGGCGGATGGAATCAGGTGGACGGGTGCGCCGCAAGGAAGCGGGAAAACCGGCGCGACCGGCGCCCAGTCCGCCAGATGAACGCCGGTTCCGTCCCAGCGGACGTGCCGCGACGCCCGCGCGACGGAGTCCTCAGGGGGAAGCGGGGTAACGGCGGGATCGAAAGGAAGATACGCCAATGTCCAGGGATGAGGAAATATGTGTGATCGGGCTGGGCTACGTGGGGCTTCCCACGGCCGGCATGCTGGCCACATCCGGCTTCCGGGTCCTTGGCGTGGATGTGGACCGGGCCGTTGTTGACGGGATCAACTCAGGCTCGACCCGCCTGGAGGAGGCGGGGCTGGCGGCTTTCGTCTCCGCGGCCGTCAAGAGCGGCAATCTGACGGCCTCGGTCAGGCCGGAGGCGGCTGATGCCTTCATCATATGCGTGCCGACGCCCATATCGAAGGACAAGGGCGCGGACCTTTCGGCCGTCAGGGATGCTGCGCGGGCCGTGGCCGGCTGCATCCGGCGCGGCAACCTGGTCGTGCTCGAATCTACATCGCCAGTCGGGACTACGCGGAACATCGTGGGCAGGATCATAGAGGAAACGACGGGGCTCGCCCCGGGCCGGGATTTCGACCTGTGCTACTGTCCGGAGCGGGTGCTTCCGGGCAATACGATAGCCGAGCTTGTCAACAATGACCGCATAGTCGGCGGATTCACCAGGAAGTCCGCGGAACGCGCCGCGGCCATCTATGGGCGCTTCTGCCAGGGGAAGATATCGCTCACCGACGATATGACCGCCGAGATGTGCAAGCTGATGGAAAACACCTTCCGCGACGTGAACGTAGCGCTGGCCAACGTCTTCGCCCGGATGGCCGAGGAGGCGGGGATAGACGTGTGGGATGCCATCGAGCTGGCCAACCGCCATCCGCGCGTCAAGATCCTCCGGCCGGGACCCGGCACCGGCGGCCATTGCATATCCGTGGACCCATGGTTTCTGGTGGAGGCGTTTCCGGAACACGCCGGCCTGGTCAGGATCGCCAGGGAAGTTAATGATTCACAGCCAGAGCGCCTCCTGAAACGGATGATGGCAACCGGGAAGCTCGTCGCCGGCGACAAACTGGCGATCCTCGGCGCCGCGTACAAGGCGGACGTGGACGATCCGCGGGAAAGCCCGGCGGTGCGTATGGCCGAGGCGGCCGGATGCGCCGGAATCCGCTTCGCCGTCCACGATCCCCATGTGAGGCCGGGGGAGCACCACGGCCTGAGGGTAAGCGGCGATCTGGCGGAATGCATCGAAGGCGCCGCGGCCGCCGTGTTGATGACCGACCACAAGGCGTACGAGGCGTTGACGCCCGGACTCCTCGCCGGCCACATGCGCGGCCGTCTGATAGGCGACGCCAGAAACTGGCTCGACCGCAGGGCATTCGAAGCGGCGGGTTTTACCGTCATTCTGATCGGGAGCGGCGCCGGAGGTCACTGACAGGCGTCCCTCTCCGTCCAGCTTTCTTCAGAGCCTGTCCGGAAACATCCTCCGCACGGAGGATGGTGGCGTTATGCCTGTCCGATGCCGCCGGGGGCTTCTGACCAGGTTTGCGGCCGGGCCTGGGATCTTTCCGGCCTGCGTGCGCGTCCCATCCTTTTCAATAAATGCGCAAATGCGCGACGGGCCTATTGCGTAAATCCTCCTTCGCCCCATATAGTAGTATGGCGGTCTGAAGTGGCGGGCGGCCTGAATCGGGGTATGAAGAGCCTGTCCAGAAGCTTTCCGCCGCGCAGTCGAGATCGCAGAGTCGTAAGCTCCCCGGCGGCAGGTTTTCGGACGGTCTCGGAGCAGGGCGGTCCTGGGCAGCGCGCGGAGGAGCCGGGTATGGACAAGGTGGATATATGGAGCCTCGCTAAGGCGGCGGCGATATGCGCGCTCCTGTGCGCCTCGCTTGGAATTCTGTGGCGCGGGCTGACGATGGGCGGGGCAGGAGCCGGGGAGGCATCCGGCGGCGCCAGGGGCGGTGGAGGAGACGGGTCGGGAGCGGGAGGAGGCGAACGTATGGGAACGGGGGGCGGAAAATCGGGTGCGGACGGCGGAGCCGGAGTAAGACCGGAGGACATCAGGCGGCCGGCCGTCGCGGGCGCGTTCTACCCGGCGGGACGGCGCGAGCTGGAGGCGGACGTCGGGAAATACCTCGCGGCCGTCGAAAAGAAGAAATTCCCCAAGCCCATACGCGCGATAATCGCACCGCACGCAGGCTATGTATATTCCGGTCCGTGCGCCGCGCATGCCTTCAAACAGGTGGAGGGTGCGGATTTCGATCGCGTCATCATCATCGGCTGCCCGCACCGAGTGCCGGCCTCCGGCGTGGCCATCTGGGCCAGGGGCGCCTGGGATACTCCGCTGGGCCGCGTCCTCATAGACGAAGATGCTGCCTCAGCAATGATGGCCGCCAGTCCCAGGGTAAGGGATCACCGCGGGCCGTTCGTCCCGGAACATTCGCTGGAGGTCGAGCTGCCGTTCCTGCAGAAGACGCTCAGGGAAGGATTCAGGATAGTCCCGGTGCTGTTCTCGCCGGCCGGCGAGGCTGACTACGATGCGCTCACGGCGGCGCTGAAGGCCGTCTCCGACGCCTCGACGCTGATCGTCGTCAGCACCGATCTTTCGCACTATCCGGCGCGGAAGCACGCGCGCGAGGTTGACGCCAGGACGCTGGAATCGTGGAAGAGCATGGACGCGGCGGCGATCGAGAAGGTGTCCGAGGAAAGCATGAGGCGCGGCATACCTGAGCTGCACTGCACGCAGTGCGGCGAGCACGCCGTGATCGGCCTGATGAAGGCCGCGAAGGCGCTCGGAATAACCGGGATCGAAATCGTCCGGCAGGACGATTCGTCGGCTGCCTCCGGCGACGAGGACCGCGTAGTCGGCTACGGGGCGGCGGTGCTGTACGGCGAAGCGCCCGCGAAAAGGCTCGCCAGGCCCGCCGCGGGAGGCGATGCAGGCAGAGCAGGTGGGGGCGGTAAAGGAGAGGAGTCCGGGAAGGGAGAGGAAGCCGGGAAGGACGCAGACGCAAAGGGTAGCGGCGCGGCGACCGGCAAGGGATCGGGGAAAGAAACCGGGAAGGGGGCCGGGGGCGGGGCGGAGGGCGGGGGCGACAGAGTGGTATCGGATGCCGCAGGACGGAAACTCCTGAAGATCGCCAGGGAAACCATCGCCGCCAAGGCCTCCGGCAAACCGATACCGCAATATAAGGAAGACGATCCGGAACTGAACCTGAAACGGGCCGTCTTCGTCACGCTCCACAAGGACGGCGACCTGCGGGGCTGCATCGGTTGCTTCTCCTCGGACGAGCCGCTCTACCTGACGGTCCAGAAGTACGCGATAGCGTCGTCCTCCGAGGATCCGCGGTTCCCTCCGGTTACTGCGGACGAGGTCCCGAAGCTCGACATCGAGATTTCGATACTCTCCGAGATCGTCCCCTGCGACGATTACAGGAAGATAGTGCTCGGCAAACACGGGGTCATCGTTTCGAAGGGCTGGCGCAAAGGGGTCTTCCTGCCGCAGGTGGCGACGGAGACGGGATGGAATCTGGAGGAGTTCCTGGGGCACCTTGCCCGCGACAAGGCCGGCATCGGCTGGAACGGCTGGAAGGATCCGGACGCGAAGCTCTCGATATTCACCGTCCAGATCGTCAGGGAGAAAGAGAAGTAGACGCGCCGGCGGGCTTCCGCGCGCGGTCCCGCTGCGGTGCCGGGATGCCCCTTCGGGAGTCTGTCCGATCTCCCGATTGATGATCGCCGGACGCGCCACGCGGACTCCGCGGCGTTGACGGGTTCCCGGCGAAGTTCCGGGAAGTCGCTCCCAGCGCCCCCGTTACCGGGAAGGATAATGGCGAGGGTTATCAAACGTTGTGCTCATATTTGTCCGGCCGGGCATCTCAGCCCGGCCGTGCCTTTGCGGACTCCACGGATCGACGGCCGTCATTGCCGTGCTCAGCGGCCACGCGCATGGGCGTTGCTGTCCTGATGCGAAATTCCCCCCGCATCGGCGGCAGCTTTGTTGCGCATAATCAGGTCCGCTCCGGAGATCCGAGGAGGCGACGCGAGGTATCCCAGTGCTGACGACATTTGCCACCGGTTTTCTTCTGGGGCTTGGCGGTTCGGCCCTGTGCATGGCTACCTGTGCGCCGCTGGCCTTCGCCGTGATGGTGGAGCGGCCGCCAGGGCCCGCCGCCGGTCCGCTGAAGGCGCTGCTCCTTTTCCTGGCCGGCAGGCTGATCGGCTACTTGGTGATCGGCGCCGCGGTCGGCGCGGCCGGAGCGGCGGCAGGCGTGGCGCTGGCCGGGTCGGGATCTCCGCCCGGGATGGCGGCCGGGGCGGGGATCCCGTCCCGGGCGGATGCCGGCGCGGGGGAGGGAGCCGGCGCGCGTGGAGAGTCCGGCAGGACTCCCGGAGCGGGAAGCGGAACCGCCGCGGGCGCGAGGGGGGCGCAAGGCAGGCTCCCAGACGGCGCGAAGAGCGGCAGCGGCTCCAGCGCCGCGTCCGAAGCAGCGGGGGGGACGGAAACCGGAACATCCGCAGGAACCGGGGCCCGATCGGCAGCAGACGTGGGAGCTGGGGCGGCGGCGGATACGGGAGCCGGAGCGGCCCGGGACGCTGAGGCCGGAGGCGCACCGGGCGCTGAGGATGGAAGCCCGGCCGCCGGACGTACCGGCGCCGCGCTGCGCATCGCGTCAGCGGCGGCCATGTTGCTTGTCGCCGCGGCGATGTGGCTGAGCGCGGCGGGGTGGTCGGCGCCGGAGGGCGGCTGGCTGTGCCGGTTCGCCATGAGCGGCCGGCGGCTGGCGGCATGGCCGGCGGCCATGGGCGCGCTGACGGGGCTGCAGCTCTGTCCGCCGATACTTGGCGCAGTGATCACTGCGGCCTCGAAGGGTAGCATCGCGACAGGCATCGCGCATTTCGCCGGCTTCTACGCCGGCAGCTCCCTCCCGCTCGCCCTTCTCGCCCTCTGGCCGGCCGTCGGCCGCAGGTTCGGCGAAAGCGCGCTCCTGCGCATCCGCTCCGGATCCGCGATGGCCGCCGGATTCATGTTCTTCTGCTGGGGTCTGACGGCGTTCTTCCCCCGCGCAGGCGAGGCCGTGCTGAACGTGGCAGAGGCTGACCTGCGCGAGGTCCTGCCCGGCGCGACCGTGTTTTCCGCCGCGCACGACCCGCCAAGGTTCCTCGGCTTCGCCTCGCCCGGCGACAGGGTGCCCATCGGCGCGTGCTTCGTCACAAGCCAGGCGGCGCCGGCCGAGAGCTTCGGCTACGGCGGCCCGGTCCCGGTCCTCGTCGGTCTCGACCGCGAAGGCAGGATCACAGGCCTCAAACTCCTCCCGCACAACGAGACGCCGATCTACGTCGAACGCGTGGAGGATCCGAGGTACCTCGAATCATACAAGGGCAGGAGAGTTACCGATCCGCTGGTGCTCGGCGGGGATATCCAGGCGATCACGGGGGCGACGGTGACTGCCGAGGCGATATGCGCTGGGATACGCGAGGGCGGAAGGCGGGTTGCCAGGGAGAGCTTCGGCGTGGATATGGAAGGCGCGAGGATGCGGGCGGCCGCCGCCGGATGGGCCGGGGCTGTCCTGAGGCTGCGCGTGCTGGTGCCGGCCGCCTTCATGATCGCGGCGGCCATGGCGGCGCTTGTCTGGAAGGAGGACCGGCGTATCAGGGACGCAACGCTGGTGGCCTCGATCATTATCATGGGGCTGGCCTTCATGGAGTTCTTCTCGATCGGCCACGTGCTGGCGGTCGCAACGTGGAGCTGGCCGAGGTTGCCGGCCAACATCACATGGTATGTTCCTCTGGCCGGCGCCGCGGCGCTCGCGCTTCTTATGGGCGGCCTCTATTGCGACCGGATATGTCCGTTCGGGGCGCTGACCGAACTGGCCGGGCGCTTGTGGCCGTGGCGGTTGCCGCTGAGTCCGGGCGTCTCGCGGGTCCTATCCAGCGCCAGGTTTGTCGTCCTGCTGGGGTCCGTCGCCGCCTATATCGTATGGCGCGGGTCCGGGGTGGCGGCGCTGGAACCGTTCTCGCCGGCCTTCTCGCTGCTCTCGCTCCGGGGCTGGCCGGACGATATCCTCCCGGCGTGCCTTCTGGGGCTGGTTGCCGTGCTGTGCCTTTTCAGGCGGCGGTTCTGGTGCCGCCACCTGTGTCCGGCCGGAGCGGCGCTTGATGTCGCGGCGAAGTTCCGGCTTTCCGGCGCCGTCGGCGTATCGCCGGAGGCCGGAGGCGACATGCCAGGGGACGGAACCGGAGGAACGGCGGCGGCGGTGGCGCCGGCCCTGAACGGACCGACCCCGGATCGGAAGCCCGACGCGCCGTGAACGCGGAACGGATGCGGGCGCTCCATACTCGGAAGCCCCTCCCTCCCCGAAAGGCGGATATCTTTTGCGGGGAGGCGCTCAGCGTGGGGCCAAGGGCAGGCGCCAACGGGAGGGGAAACGGAGGGGTTTTGAAACACTGAAGTGCTGGGGTACGGGGGAAACCTCGCCGGGGAGGAGAATGCCGGGAATGTCTGACGGCCGCACTGACGACCTCAAGCGCGTCGGCGCAAATAGAAACAGCCGCGCGTCGGACGCATTTTTTGCGGCGGCGACGGTCGCGTGCCTGGCGATCATCGCGGCAGGCGTTCTGCGCGGAGCGGCGGCCGGCGCCGGAGCCGGGGCCGGAACCGGATCCGCGGCCGGCGGCGGCGGGCCATCGGCGGAGACTCCGACAGGACCCGGCGCGGCTGCCGGGGGAGCCTCCGGCGGTACATTGTCCCGCAAGCCGCGCGAACCGTTCACGCGCCCGAACGTCCGCGCCATCGCCCGCGACAGGGCGCTCGCGCTGAACCTGTCGCTCCGCGAGGCATCGTTCTGGAGGCGGGTGGAAGGCGGCGAGGTCCAGTGCGAACTGTGCCCTACGCTGTGCAGACTGCGCGACGGAGAGCGGGGCAAGTGCAGGGTCCGCGTCAACTACTCGGGAACGCTCTACGCCCTGACATACGCGCGGGTTGTCGCCGAACACGTTGACCCTGTCGAAAAAAAGCCGCTCAACCACTTCCTGCCCGCCACCGGCATATATTCGATAGCCACCGCCGGCTGCAACATGGGCTGCATATTCTGCCAGAACTACGAGATATCGCAGTCGTTTCCGGAGGATGTGCGGTTCGAGATGCGCGAGCCAGCCGGGGTCGTGGCGATCGCGAAGCGGTACAAGTGCCCTTCGATCGCCTACACGTATTCCGAGCCGTCGGTGTTCTACGAGTATATGTACGACTGCGCGAAGCTCGCCCGCGGAAACGGCATCGCCAACGTCTGGGTGACGGCCGGCTACATAAACGAGAAGCCTCTGCGCGAACTGGCGCGATATCTGGATGCCGCCAACGTGGACATAAAGGGGTTCAGCGAGGAATTCTACAGGAAGTATTGCGACGGACATCTGGCGCCGGTGCTGAGGACCGTCGAGATCCTGAAGGAGATGAAGGTGCACGTGGAGATAACGAACCTGATCGTGCCAGGGGGCAACGACGATCCCGGGATGATACGCAAACTGTGCCGCTGGGTGATCGAAAAGATCGGACCGAAGACGCCTGTCCACTTTTCCCGGTACCATCCCGATTACAAGATGGAACGCCCCGGCCCGACGCCGCTCTCGACGCTCCGCATGGCGCGCGAGATAGCTCTCAGAGAGGGGCTGAAATACGTCTATATCGGGAACATCGCGGACCCGGAAGGAATGAACACTTACTGCGCCGGTTGCGGCCGGAAGCTGATAGAACGGTTCCACTACTACGTGAAGTCCAACGAGGTGGCGGACGGGAAGTGCCCGCATTGCGGGGAGCGGATACCCGGCCTGTGGCCCAGCGCGGACGGGAAGTCGCTGGTCAGGATCCCGGTTGACGAACCGATGGGGAAGGAACCCAAGTAAGGCTGGTCAGGGA
>JAOACM010000018.1:13564-18891 GCA_026417845.1 Planctomycetota bacterium
GGATTACATGGGGCGGGAGAGTCGGGGCGCTGCGGCTTCGTGCCTCTTCGCGGCGCCGGAAGTTTCGCGCCTGTCCGCGGCACGACGCGTCGTACGGCCGGGCGCAATGTGCCCCTTGGGGAGTAATTATTGTTTAGAGCTTATCCAAAGACCTCCGGCCGGACCCGGTGCTCCGCTGCGGAAGCCTTGGCCGCCGCAGGAGTTTTTGGACAGGCACTTACCGCGTTCGGGGTGGCGGCTGCCATTTTCAGTGGCTCGCCCGAATGGGGCAACAATGGCGCTACTGCATAAGACCGCTGTACTGCTGCGCCCCGATATATGGGCACGGTAAGCGACTACCTGCTGGGAGAATTCGGCGGGATCATGGACAGCGGCGACAGGCAAGTCACGGCGGCCGGGAGATGCGGTCCGGCGCCCGGCGGTCCGAGGCGGAGTCCGGACGGAGTCGGGGGCAGACAGTTGGCCGCGCCCGTTTCTCACTTCCCGCCGGTCCTTCGCTCGGCCATCCTCGCCGCGATGGGCGGCGGGACCCTGACGCTGCAGGTCCTGTTCTTCCGCGAGATGTTGTCGGTATTCTGGGGGAGCGAGGCCGTTGCCGGCGCCGTGCTGGGCGGCTGGCTGCTTCTGGGCGGGATCGGCGGCGCGGTCCTCTGGCCGCTGGCGGCCAGGAGGCTGTCGGCGCGGATCGCCTTCCCGGCCGGTCTGATCGCGCTGGCGATGGCCGGTCCGGCCACAATCCCCCTGATCCGTGCGATACCGTTCGCGGCGGGCCACGACCCTGGGGTTCTGCTTTCGTTCTGGACCGGTGCGGCGCTTACGCTGATCGCGCTGGCTCCCCCGGGCATTCTGAGCGGCGCGGTGTTCGCCGCGGCGATCCCGTGGGCTGCTGGTCAGGTCGCGCGCGAACCGGGGGGGATCCTGCCGCGGAGCGGAACCGGCATGCCTGGAGGGCAGGGCGCGCACGGATCCGGGCGCGATACGGCACCTGACAGACAGGCGCTCAAAGACACGCCTGGAGCGCCTGATCGCTCCTGTCGCCCGAATGCAGACGCCGCAGCCGGCCCGCCGGGGACCGTCTTCGAAGGCGCTGTCCCGGAAGGCGGATACGCACCGGACGGAAGCGGCGGCGCTCAGATCGAAGGCCCGGCCGCCGTTGTTTACTTCTGGGACAATGCCGGCAGCGTACTCGGCGGGCTGGGGCTGACCGCGGCGCTGTGCCTGGGCATCCCGTCGAATTTTCAGGCCGCCGCCGTGGCCGGACTGTGTCTGGCTGCAGCCGCCGGTGCCGCCTTCCTCATCGGCGGCGGACTGCAGCTTCGACGTCAGCCTCCGGAACCAGGGACACATCCGGACGATCCACAGTACGGCCGGGCGTATGTCCAAGCCGGACCTTCGAGTCCGGCCGGCGTTTTCAAGCCTCCTCCGGATGGTTCCCCTCCTAAACGCAGCCCCGGCACAGGGCGAACATGGCTCCGGCGCGCGGCGATCCCTGAGGCGGCCGCCTTCGCGGCGATCCTGAACGCCGCCTGCGCGTTCACCCCGCTCGGCCGCGCCCTTGACGAAACCTCCCTCGCGCTGGCCTACCCCGGCGAGACGATACTCGCGCGCGGCGAGACGCCTTCCGGGCAGATCGTGGCCACCGAACGCTTGGGGCAGAGGAACTTCTACTGCTCGGGGCGATTCCTCTCGTCCTCCGAATCTTACGCGGCGGACGAGGAGCTTGTGCACCTGGCGCTCCTGCACCATCCCGATCCGGAACGGGTGTTACTGATCGGCGGACTGGCCAGACGATGGGGAACGCTGGCGGCCAGGCACGGGGCGCGGGAAATAATCCTGCTGGAGTCCGACCCGGCCGTGGCGTCGGTGCTGCTCGATGCCGGCGCGCTCTCCGGGCTGGAGCTGGAGGCGATCGGGGGCCGGGATTCCGGTTCGGCTCACGATGTGCGGGCCGTCAATCGGGACGGCGATGGCGGTGGAACCGGTACCACCGGCAATCCTCCTGCAGGTTCGACATCTCAGGGCGAACGCATCCCAGCCGCACCGGCATCCGACAAAGCCCGGAAACAGGCCGGCGGATCCGGCTCTCCGTCACATGGTGGGGCGGAACTACCCTCCCTGGCGCAGGGATCCTGCTCGAAGGTATCTGTCGTATATGGGGATGCCAGGGCTTTCCTCCGGAACAACCCTGACACTTTCGACGCAGTGATACTTGATCCCGGAATGCCCGCCACTTTCTCGCAATACAGGCTCATGACCGCCGAATTCTTCGCGGATGCCGCCGGCGCGCTGCGCCGGGGCGGGATGCTGGCGTTCGCGCTTCCCGGGCGGCGCGGATCGCAGGGACGGGCGGAGCGCCTGATGCTGGCTTCCGTACGGGCAGCGCTGCGGTCGGTGTTTCCCGATGCGCGTCTGATCGCCGGCGAGGCGGCCGGCTTCCTGTTCGTCGCCTCGGGCGTGCCGCTGCCCGGAGCTGATGAGATGCGCCTGAGATGGGAGCAGCTCGGACTGCGCCCGGTGACGATTCCGCCTGGAAGCATAGGCACCACCTACCTCGGATTCGCTGACAGGAGTCTGGCCGGGGCGCTGGATTCCGAAAGGGGCGTCCGCCCTTCGTCCGATTTCGAGCCTGCCTGCCTGGGTTATGCTACGGCGTTCATGCTCAAAGCCGCCTCCCGCGGTACCGAATCTCTCTGGACGAAACTGCTTTTGGATCCGACGCCGCTGAGCGGCTGGATTCCAATGGCGGCTGCGCTGGGCGCCGGAGCCGTCCTGGCGTTCGTTCCCTGGCTGATCGCCATCCTCCGGAACAGGACGCGGGGAACCGCCGGGGGACCGCAGATCGGGCAGACCATGCCGCATGCGACGCCGGGAGCGTCCATATCCGCCGCGGACTCCCATGCCGGAGCGCCCGCACAGGCGCTGGTCGTTATCTCCTCCCTCCCGTCCGCCTTCGCATGGCAGATCCCGGCGGCATTTCTGGCGGGGGCATCCGGCCTTGCGCTGGAAGTGCTTCTGATGAACGGTTTCCAGGTAGTTCGCGGAAGTCTCTACGGAGAGGTCGGCGCGTTTCTTGCGGCGTTCATGGCGGGCGCTGGCATCGGGGCGGCGGCATGCGAGACCTTCCTCTGGACCTGTCCCAGCCTCCCAAGGCGGGGAAGAAAAGGAGCTCGAGTCCTCGGCTGCGCGCTCGAGGTTTTCGAACGAGCTTTTCGCCGGTCGGCGCGGGGCGTCGTATCGGCCGGACCGGAGGGAAGCGTTCCCGGGAAGGGTATTGCTGCCTTGGGGGCGAGCGGCGCTAAAACCGGCGATATGGAGGTAGCCTCCGGCGCCGGTCTGGCATTCCTCGCGCTTCTGGCCGCCGCATCCGGATTGCTGCTGGAACTGGCCCGCGCCGCCGGAGAGCATGCCGGAGCGGGCATTCTCTTTCTGGCGAACCTTGCCGCTGGCGCAGCCGTCGGATGGGTGTTCGCCGTCGCGTCCCGCGCGGGGGCGGGATCCCGTGGTCGGGAGAGCGACGCGGCCGGGATCTGCGCATCCGGAAGCAACGCGGCCGGCGCCAGCGCGACGGAAGGCGATGGACAGGCGCGGGGGCGGGATCGCGCGGGTATACCGGAAGGCAGGAGGGATCGGATGGTTCATGTATCGGGCGGAATCGTATACGGCGCGGACTTGGCCGGCGCGGCGGCCGGCGCCTATCTCTGCTCCGGCCTGTTGATTCCCCTGCTCGGGATGCCGCGGACCGGCATCGTCGCGTCTCTGTTGTGCGTTCCGCTGGCTGCCCGGCTCCTGTATTCCGCGTGCGCCTCGCGTGCAATGCGAAAGTTCGCGGTCGGGATCGGCGCCCTTGCGTTTGTTCTGCTCTGCGTCGTGGGACTGAGGTGCATTTCCTCCTCTGCCGGGCCGGAATTGCCACGGCCGCCGGCCGGCAGGGTATCGCCCCCGGCCGAACGCGGCGATGATCGGACGGCGGAGGAAAAAGGCGGAGAGCGAACGGCCGGACGGGAGATCGGCCGGGAGGACGCGCGGGCATCAGAACGGACGGCCGACCGGATAGCCGGACGGGCGGCCAGGCGGACAACCGGACAGGCGGCCGAACGGACGGCCGACGAAGGAAGCAGAGGGATATCCGGAGGGGATGCCCGCCCGGAAGCGGCGAACCGGCTGGAACGGATCTCCCGTTCGCTCCCGATCATGGGCACCATGGCCCGCGTATCCATAGTCGTGCCGGAGGGCGATCATAAGCTGGCCGACCGCGCATTCGAAGCCGCCTTCGGGGCGATGAAGCGCGTCAACGAGCTTATGAGCGACTACAGGGACGATTCCGAGGTCGCCCGAATGCGCCGGATGAGGCCCGGCGAGTCGGCGACAATCCACGAATGGACCGCCGAGTCTCTCGCCGTTTCCCTTCTTATGCACAGACTTTCCGGCGGAGCCTTCGATCCGACGATCCGTCCGGTCCTGAAGCTGTACCGGTTCAGCGGCAGGGAGGAAGATCTGCCCGCCGGGGATGTGCTGGCTGCGGCGATGGCGAAGGTCGGGCTGGGGTCGCTGGAGTTAGACCCGGCAGCGCACCGCGTACGGATCGGCGAACACCCCGTGGATCTGGACTTCGGCGCGGTAGGCAAGGGTTACGCCAACGACCGGGCGGCGATGGCGCTTGGCGAACTGCGCGTTCCGGGCGCACTGCTGGCGATAAGCGGGGAGATACTGGCCGTCGGCCGGAAAGAAGACGGCTCGCCCTGGAGGGTCGGGATACAGCATCCGCGCGATAAGGAGGCCATCGTTGCCGAAGTAGAGGCCCGGCCGGGAGAGGCCATATCCACATCGGGCGACTACGAGAAATTTTTCTTCCATAAAGGCGTGCGGCACCCGCATGTAATTGACGCGCGCACTGGAAGGCCGGTCCTGAACGGCCCGGCATCGGTGACCGTCCTGTACCTGCCGCCGGAAGACTGCAAACCGCCGCTCGACCGCGCCGGGGCCGTCGCCGATGCCCTGGCGACATCTCTGCTGATCCTCGGGCGCGAAGAGGGGCGCAAGGTCTTGGATCGCATCCCAGGGGCTGACGCGATATTCCTGTACGCCGACGACCGGGGCGATATAAGGGCCGCGGCATCCGCCGGCGCGATGCGGAGAGCGAGATTCGCCGCGGGCATTGCGGCGGAAGAACTGGCCGCCGGCAGCAAATGAGTAATTGTTTGCCGTATTCCGACCGGGAGTGCTACTCATAGTGGTGCGCCCCGGGCGGAACAGTGATAGAGCTACCCATATGCACTCCCAGCGCTCGCGTCCCTGGGGTGCATTACCGTAAATGCAGGGTCCTAGAG
>JAOACM010000195.1 GCA_026417845.1 Planctomycetota bacterium
CCAACATACAGTTCGCGGTGGATCCGAAGACTGGCCGCATGGTCGTGATCGAAATGAATCCAAGGGTTTCCCGCTCTTCGGCCCTGGCCAGCAAGGCGACCGGCTTCCCCATAGCGAAGTTCGCGGCAAAGCTGGCAGTCGGCTACTCCCTCGACGAGATACCCAACGACATAACGAAGGAGACCCCGGCGAGCTTCGAGCCGACGATAGATTACATCGTGGTGAAGATNCCCCGCTTCACGTTCGAGAAGTTCCCCGGGGCCAGGGACGAGCTTACCACCTCGATGAAATCCGTAGGCGAGACGATGGCGATAGGGCGCAACTTTCCCGAGGCGCTGCAGAAGGGGCTGCGCGGCCTGGAGATCGGCTGCGATGGGCTGGACGCGCGGGGAGAAAGGAAGATCGAGGGCAGAGACCTGGAGGAACGCCTGCGCGTCCCGAACTCCATGCGCGTATTCGCCATCCGGAAGGCCCTCCGCCTCGGCTGGGATGCCGGGCGGGTGTCGGATATAACGGGCATAGACCGGTGGTTCGTGGACCAGATCGGCAGGATCGTGGAGATGGAGGCGAGGCTGGCGGCCGCTGGATCGCTCGACCGGGTCCCCTCCGATATGCTGCGGGAAGCCAAGCGCCTGGGGTTTTCGGACGCACAGATCGCGGCGATATTCCGCGAGAAGCTGGAGGCCGCTCGCGCCGCCCGGATCCAGGCGGGGATAAGGCCGGTCTACAAGATAGTGGACACGTGCGCCGCCGAATTCGAGGCCTATACGCCCTACTACTACTCCACGTACGACGAGGAGAGCGAGGCCCGGCCCGGAGGGGGGCGGAAGGTGATGATCCTCGGCGGCGGGCCGAACCGGATAGGCCAGGGCATAGAGTTCGACTACTGCTGCTGCCACGCTGCCTTCGCGCTGCGCGAGCTGGGCTATGAGGCCATAATGGTTAACTCGAACCCGGAAACGGTCTCCACGGACTACGACACAAGCGACCGCCTCTACTTCGAACCCGTGACCGTCGAGGACGTGCTGAACATATGGGAGGAGGAAAAGCCTGACGGCGCCATCGTCCAGCTCGGCGGCCAGACGCCGCTCAATATCGCGCGGCGGATCGAAGCGGCCGGGGTGAAGATACTGGGCACTTCAACCGAATCCATCGGGCGGGCGAGCGACCGCGACCGCTTCCGCGACCTGCTGATAAAACTGGGCGCCAGGCAGCCTCCCAACGGGGCTGCCGTCTCGATAGACGAGGCCCTGCAGATCGCCGCCAGGGTCGGCTATCCGGTCATCGTGAGACCTTCGTTCGTGCTCGGCGGGAGGGCCATGGAGGTCGTCAGCGACGACGAAGAGCTCAGGGAATACATGGGATACGCGCTGGAAGCCAGCGAGGGGCAGCCGGTCCTGGTGGACAAGTTCCTCGAGGACGCCATCGAAGTGGACGTGGATGCGGTCGCTGACGGACGGGAGGTGATAATCGCCGGAATACTTGAGCACATCGAGCAGGCCGGCGTTCACTCCGGCGACGCCGCCATGGTGCTGCCGCCTTTCAGCCTGAGACCGGAAGTGATCGCGGAGATGGTACGGCTGACCAGACAGATCGGGCTCGAACTCGAAGTCAAAGGTCTGATGAACATACAGTACGCTGTGACGCGCGACAACCAGGTGTACGTGCTGGAAGTGAACCCGAGAGCCAGCCGTACCGTACCGTTTGTCAGCAAGGCCACCGGAATCCCATGGGCAAAAGTGGCCACGAAGGTCATGGTCGGCAACTGCCTGAGCGATCTGGGGCCATTCGAGTTCCCCAGGAGACCGCGCTACGCAGTCAAGGAATCCACGCTGCCGTTCGCAAGATTCGAGGGTGTGGACGCGGTACTGGGACCGGAGATGAAATCCACCGGCGAGGTCATGGGAGTGGACGACGATATAGGCGCCGCCTTCTTCAAGAGCCAGCTCGCTGTCGGCTGCCGCCTCCCGACTTCGGGCGCCATATTCATAAGCGTCAAGGACAGGGACAAGAAAGAGGCTGTCTCGGTCGCGCGGGGCTTCGAGAAGCTCGGCTTCAAAATAGTGGCCACGCGGGGGACGGCCGAGTTCCTGCGGAAGGCGGGGGTTGCAGCGGAGCAGATAAACAAGATAAGCGAAGGCCCGCCGCACGTGCTGAACCTGATGGAGAAGGGCGAAGTCCACCTGATAATAAATACGCCGAGCGGGAAGTATCCGAGGAAGGACGAGGTTCGCATCCGGACGACGGCGATACGCCGCGGGATACCGCTTTCGACGACGATGAGCAGCGCTCAGGCAACCCTCTGGGGCATAGACCGCATCCGCAAATCCGGCGGCAGGCTCGACGTCCTCCCCCTGCAGGAGATTTTCGGCATGGAATGAGGCGCGCCGGCCGGCCGCCGCCCCCAGCCCTTCACTCCCCGGTCGCCGCGCGAGGACGCCCCGCGGCAGGAAGGACCACCGGCGCTGAGGATCGCGGCGCGGGCGCCCCCCGATGCGGCCCGCCCGCCCGCGATGCGGCCACTCATGCCCCCGCGCGCCTGCCTGAAACGCATCATCCTTAGAGCCTCCCATGTACATCCGAGTTCCGCAGTTACGGCCATGCATCCGCCGACGGGTGCGTGACCGGCTTGTGGTACATCAGACGGCGCGCTTGAGGGGCCAGAGGTGGAATGCGGTGGAGGGAAATGGAAGGGCCGCTGCGGACCAAGCTTCGTCTTCCACGGAATCGGGGAGGGGGATCGAGGCTTTCCTCCGGGGTTTCGGAACGGATTCCAAGGCGCCATCCACCCGCTTGGAGTTTCAGTCCGGCGTCGAAAGTCCGGTACGAAAAAAGCAGCAATGCGGACCTGCGATCGGATAATCCGGAAGGTTATGTTGTAAGCATCAGATGTGCGGAATATGACTATGGGCATCCGCGCAGCGGTCCATGAAGATTCCGGGCGGGGAGTCGGGACAGCGGAAGCGAGAGGGAACCGGACGCGAGAGCGAGACGCGGATCGGCAAACGGGGGTAGAACGAAACATGAAACTCGGCATAACGGGCTTCCCGGCATGCGGGAAGACTTCGCTCTTCAACGCGATAACAGGCGCCAGGTTGCCTGTGGGACAATACTCGTCCTCGCCGGGGCTGGTCTCGGCCACGATGAAGGTACCGGACGAACGATTGAAGCGCATCTGGAGCATGTACGAAGGCAGCAGACTGGTATATGCCGCCGTCGAATGCGTAGATTTCACTGGTTTGATATCCGGAAAGCGCGGAGAAGGCAGCGGGAAGGAAATAATCGGCGAAATTCTGGGAAAGCTCCGGCAGGTTGACGCCATAGTGCACGTCGTACGCGCCTTTGAGGACCCCGGCGTCCCGCACGTGCTGGGAAGCGTGGATCCGATGCGCGATCTTGAAGAGACCAACGGCGAACTGCTCTTTGCCGACCTGGTTCAGTGCGAAAACCGCATCGCTAAGCTGAAAGTGCAGGTTACCAAACCGACGAAGACTCAGGAGCAGGACAGGAAAGAACTCGCCACGCTCGAAAAGGTATACGCCATCCTGGAAAGCGGCCGGCCGGCGCGTGAATTCGTCCCGCATACCGAAGAAGAGCGCAGGCATGTGGCCGCTTTTCAGTTCCTGACCATGAAGAAGCAGGTGGTCGTTTTCAACGTGGACGAAAATGACATCGGCCCCGGCGGAAAGGGTGAGAACCTTGAAAAACAGGTCCCCGGATCGCTGGCTTTGTGCGCCAAGCTTGAGATGGAAATCGCCCAGCTTCCCGAAGAAGAGAGGAGCGAGTACATGAAGGTGATGGGCATAAAGGAGGCCGTGGCCGGGCGGCTGGCGCGCCAGGCCTACGCCGCTCTCGACGCCCTGTCGTTCTTCACTGTGGGGTTTGACGAGGTCAGGGCCTGGACGGTGCGCCGCGGCGATACGGCCCTGGATGCCGCGGCGAAGGTACACACCGACTTGGCAAGAGGGTTCGTGCGAGCCGAGGTGTTCCGCTGCGAGGACCTGATCGCTGCCGGCAGCGAAAAGGCGCTCAAGGCGGCCGGCAAGATCAGGCTGGAGGGCAAGGAATACCAGATCAGGGACGGCGACGTGATATTCATAAGGGCGAATACCAGATAGCCGCGGATGCCGCAGAGGCGTGTCAGGACCGTTTCTTCCCGCCGCTGCTCTTCTTCGCGGCGCTCTTGCCTTTCCCTTTCGTGCTGCCGGTCCGGACCGTTGGCATCACCATGGTCCTGGCCATGCCCCTGGCGCTCTGGACCAGAGCCATGAGCCTGCGCCCGTACTCGACGTACAGCTTATAGGCGGCGTCGGGATCCTTCGCATCCTGATGGAGATGAACCACGGAGGCCATGTGAGGTTCTATGGAAAGCGCGCCTTCGTAGCCGCGGGGCATCAGGTCGGCCAGGATCTCCGGCAGCCGGCCGATACCCTCGCCCGGGAAGCACGCCTCCTCCTTCCCGTCGGGCGCCCGTTTGTAGTCCTTGATGTGCACGTGCACGGCATGTTCCCGGGTGGCGAGATAGAACTTCCAGCCGTCGTTGCCGTGGAGGTTGCCGGTATCGTAGCAGAGTTGAAAGGCAGGGGATCCAACGCGTTCCCACAGCTCAGCCATCTGCTTCGGCCCCTGTCCGCCCCAGCCGGAGCAGTTTTCGTGCACCAGCACGACGCCGCCGTCCCCGGCAATTTTTGCCAGCTCCCTGAGCCTCCGGACCGCCTCGTCCCGCCATTTGTCGTCAGGCCAAGGGGATGTCTTATCGTTGGGGTAGCTCATGCAGCGGATGTACTTAGTGCCTGCCTTGTGCATGCGCGGGATGGCTCTCTTCAGTTCCTCGATATCCTTCGTGAAATCGCCCGTGATCGGACGGGACCAGTTGGCGAGCTGGGACGCGAAGCACGCGATCTTCAACTTCGCGTCGTTCAACGCTGAGAGCGTGGCCTCGAATTTATCGTCCGGCAGGTCCGTCAGGTTGACGCCGTCCACGTTGCGGACCTCGATCAGGTCCCACCCCAGCTCCTTATGCGCCCTGATCTGCTCCGCTATGGATTTGCCTGCCTCGTCGGCTATCCCGCAGAAACGCATGGTGCTTCTCCTTTTGAAAAGCCTGCCGCTCCCGCGCCCCCTCCCGTCCGCCTCGACCGCCGGCCGCATCCCGGACCTCCGGGGCCGGAAGCCGCGGGTGAGATTTACACTGCCGCCGGCGTTCCGCCAGCGAAAATGGACTCGCGGGTCGCCTGCGGGTGCATTGCAGCAGGAGCCATTCCGGGAACATGCCGGCAGTAAGCTTTTGGACAGGCACTTACAGTCCTGCGATCCCGACTTCTCAGCCGGAGGTTTCCGGGCAGGCTCTTATTATCTTCCGCGGAGGTTTTCGATCGTCTTCTCGAGTTTCTCGCGGGCCTCGGCGGACAGGTTGACAAACTTGATTCCGGCCTGCGCCAAGCTGCCCGGACCGGTCAGTCGCCAGATCACCCGCCCGGTCAGTTCCAGGCGTTCTCCATTCCACGACAGCTCGATCCCGACCACACTGCCGACCTCGACCGGCCGATCGAGGATCATGTTCATTCCGCCGGCGGAGAGATTTACGGCCCGCCCACCGACCGGAGGGGCTTCCCGGTACTCTGCGTGCCTTATGCTGAGCGGCAGCGAAACCCGGACGCGGGGGTGCCGGCGCATATCGGACGGGACGGCAGAGACCCTGTTCCGTCCGGATCGTTTGGCGTGATAGAGGGCCGCATCGGCGCGGGCTATAAGGTCGCCTCTGTCCTTGGCATCTTCGGGGAAGACGGCCAGTCCGCAGCTTATGGTCAGCTTGCCGCCCGGGAGTATCTTCTCGTTCGGGAACGGCCTTGACGCTATGACCCCGCGCAGCCGATCCGCAACCTGCATGGCGCGCTCCTTGTCCACCCCGTACAATATCGCCGCGAATTCCTCCCCTCCGTACCTGGCCAGCAGGTCATCCCGCTTGAGAGATTTGCGGAGGGAGGCTGCGACCTCCTTGAGCGCCACGTCGCCGGCTATGTGGCCGTTCACGTCATTGTAGGTCTTGAAGTTATCTATGTCCATCATTATCAGCGCGACCGGTACGCCGTCCTCGCGGGCCCTCTGGATGTCGCGGGCCAGGCGATCCTGAAAATAGCGATGGTTGAAGATGCCCGTCAGGCCATCGGTCACGGCGAGCTGCGCCGTCTCGACGTATTTCTCGGCGTCTATTATCTTGACGTCGTCCAGCATCCCCAGGATGTTGCGGAAGTAGTCCAGGGCCGCCACGCGGATGCCGACGTTCCTGCCCAGCTTGTCGGACATCTCGACCTTGTGAGCAAGGAGGTTGATCCACAGGATTCTCGCTTCCTGCTCGTCGTACCGCAGATTCGTAAGGGTGTATATGAGATCGGAGTAGAAGCTTTCCGTCTTGGCGGCTTTTTCCCGGGCAAGTATCGCCTCGGCCTCCCGGCTGCGCGCCGTGTCGCGAGCCTCAAGCTCGATTACGTGCTGCGCCACCTCGCCCGCTTCCTGGAGGAACATGCGCACGTGCTCGTCCGCGTCGGCCGGTGCATCCGGTTCGTGGCGGCGCGGGTCGGACGCCGGCTCGTTGCCGGCGGGCTCATGCCGTCCGGATGGAACTTTCCCGCCCTGATGTTCGCTTTTTTCAGGCGCGTTCACCGTCAGACCCTCCGGGAAAAGCTCACGGCGAGATCAGCTTCGCGATGTCGTTGCGGGTGGCAAGGATGAAAAGCGCGGCGATGATGAAAAGGCCGACGTACTGGGCCGCGATCTGTACCCGCAGGCTGAGCGGTCCGCCCTTCAACTTCTCGATCGCGAGGAGCGCCAGGTGGCCTCCGTCCAGAACCGGGATCGGCAGCAGCTGGAGCACCCCGACGTTCAGGCTTACGAAGGCGACGAACCACAGGTACATGGCGATGTCCTTCTCGCGGGAGACCCGCGTGAAAAGATTGGCGATTCCCAGCGGCCCGCTGACATTCTTCATCTCCACCTTCCGCGTCAGCAGGCACGCGACTACGCGGAACACATCGGTCGCGAAATAGCGCACGTCGGTCCACGCGCAGGAAAGGGCCTCGGCGAATGGCAGCTTTATGACCTCTGTCCTGACCATCTCAGTGCGGTACACGGGGCCGTTTCCGTCCGTGGTGCGGGCCGGAACTGTCGCCTTCCTGATCCCGGCCGGACGCGGACGGCCCGATTCATCAAAGATCAGGTCGCCGGCCCACGCCAGCTCCACCCGTTCCCGATCCCTCAGCAGCCGCACGGACATCAGGTAAGCGCCGGCCCTCAGCCCAGCCGCGTAAGCTTCGCTTTCCGGATCAACCTCCGTGACCTGGTCCGTCTGAAACAGATGCAACATCAGGCGAGGCACCTGCGTCTTGCCGTCCGATGAGCACATCGCCGGTACCGCCTCGACCGTCCGCTCCTCTCCTTCCCTGACAAACGTTATCCGGATCGGCCGCCCGCCGCTTCGAGAGACGGCCTCCACGAGGTCGCCCGGGGAGGAGACCGGTCGGCCGTCAACCGCGACGATGGCATCGCCGTCCTTCAGCCCGGCCCTGGCCGCCGGCGACTCGGTCAGTCCCACCTCACGGAGGGCATCCTCCCTCGCGAGCCATATCCTTACGGCGCTCGAGCAGCGGAAGCCCAGGCGCCATTCGACCTCCTCGCGGAACGGGGTCAGACCTATCGTCCTGGCCCCCATGCGGCTGTCGTGAGCGGTGGCGACCTTTACTGCGTCGAGGCGGGTGGACCGCCCGTCCACTTTGCGTTCGATGTCCAGTATCACCTCATCTC
>JAOACM010000196.1 GCA_026417845.1 Planctomycetota bacterium
GGGGCGACCGGATTGCCGGAGCGGCGGCCGCCGGGGAAGGGAATGTTGGAGGAAGAAACCTCGGAGCGGGCGGGGATGGCCCAGGGCTCGCGGACGAAAAATGCGCCGCAGGAAGGAACGCCGCGGGTAAGAGCCTGTCCAAAGACTCCTGCGACGGTCAGGATTTCCGCAGCGAGCCGCCGGATCCGGCCGGAGGTTTCTGGAGAGACTCTAAGGGAACAGGCGGCTGGCCGCCTCCACCGGCGGAAAGGGCAGCGGAATCGAACGCCGGGCCGATTCTGGTCCCCGTCCGGGATGCCAAGCGCGACGATGTGTACGCGGCGGCGTTCCGTGGGTGGGCGTATCCACCCGGGCGCATATGGGACGATGCCGTAATGGATATCCGTACGCTGGCGGAACGTCTGTCTCCGGGAACCGTATTGTTCGGAGACGCACCGGTGGTCAGGCGGAAATTCGCAGCTGCCGGCCTGTCCGACGCAGGCGCCGTGTGGCTGGATTGGCCGTCCGAGGCTTCGCCGCGGCGGACGGCGCTGCTCGGATACCGCGCCCTTGCCGCTGGAGAGGCCGTCTCGACCGCAGAGAAGATACACGCCTTCGCCCCGCGGTACTTGAAACTGAGCCATCCCGAAATAAAACTCCGCGCGCAAGTCCGCGGCGAAGAAAATCCCGCGGCGCCGGGATAGCACGGAGCCGAAGAAAGCCGCGCCGGCCGGTGCCGCTGCGGTTCCGACAACGGGGACTGACATGAATATCGAAGCGAACAGACGGGGCGGACCGGCTGGAGGCCGCGGTGGACCCGGCGGGGGCCATGGCGGGCCGGCCGGGGGCGACGGCGGGGGACCGGTCGCAGCCGAAGCGGGGCCGGCCGGGGGCGGCGACGCGGAGGCGCCAGGCGGAAAGATTCTGAAGGCTGGCGCGGCGGTGCTGACGGCGCACGTTCTCTTCAAACTGCTCTCGCTGATACTCAACAGGGTGATAGCCCAGACTTACGGCGCAGGGGATGTGTCCGATGCGTACGCGGTAGCGTTCACAGGCGTTTTCATCCTGTTCTTTCTGATAGGCGAGGAGGCGATAGGCCCGGCCTTCCTGCCGCTCTTCATTGAGAGGGAAACCGCCGGCGACGAGAAGGGTGCCTGGCGGTTCGCCTCCATAGTAGCCAACTGGCAGATACTGATACTGCTGGCCGTCACGGTCGCGATGGCGGCGGTCCCGGACCTGATCCTCAGGGTAATGACCGAGCTGGAAAAATCCAAGCCCGGCGCGTTCCGTACGGCATCCGGCTTCCTTCGCGTTATGGCGCCCGGTCTGATCGCCTTCAGTCTGGCCACGCTCACATATATGCTGCTGAACGGCTACAAGCGGTTTTTCTGGGCGGCCTTCGGCGACGGGACGATGCGGATCGTAACCATACTGTTCATCCTGGCCGCCGGCGGATCTGCCATGCTGGGCCCGGACGCGATATCCCTCGGCATACTGGCCGGCTGCTTCGCCAAGCTGCTCACACACATCGTCCCCATGCGCAGGGAGATACGGAACTACCGCCTGACGCTGGATGTGCGCAACGAAACGTTCAGGAGGTTTCTCGTGCTGGTCGCGCCCCTTCTGGGCGGGATACTGTTCGCCAAGTTCCGGGACTTTTTCAATCAGGTCTATGTGCTCTCGCACGTGGAGGAACAGGGCGTAATTGCGCTCCACAGGTGGGGTAAAGGCATATTCGATACGATCCACTACCTGGTGCCGTACGCCATTTCGATAGCGATGTTTCCGTTTCTGTGCGAGATAACGGACCGCGACGGGAAGGAGGCGATGGCGCGTGTGCTGGGGCGGTCGTGCCGGCTGCTGCTGTGGATATTCGTGCCCGCGAGCGCATGTCTGGCGGTCGTGTCGGAACCGCTCGCGCGGGGAATATACGAAGGCGGAAGGCTCGACGCGGGAAAGGCCGCCCTGATAGGGATGGTGAACCTGTGCTACTGCATCGGGCTGCCGTTCTACGCGTTGGAGACGATGGTAATGCGCGCCTTTTTCTCCACGCGGCGGATGGTCGCGCCGGTGATCATAGGGGTCGCCACCTCGTCGCTTTCCATGGTGGCCTCGTACTGGGCGGTGGTGGTCCGGGGAGCCGACGGGGCCGATGCGCTCATGGCGATATCGCTCGCCTTCGCCCTCTCGCGCGTGCTGAAGACACTGCTTCTGGTCTTCGTGCTGCGCCTCCGCCTGCCGCTGCTGCCGGCGCGCGAGGCCGTGCCGTTCCTTGCGAAACTGGCCGTCGCGACAGCCGCCGCGCTGCTGGCGGCGCTGGCGTTCAGATCGCTGGCCGGGAGCGGAACGGTCGAGGCGCTCTTGCGGTCGCTCCCCGGCGCGCTCCGCGCGATGGCCTCCCGCCCGGAAATCCGGTACCTCGGCGAGGTCGCCGTCTGCGGGGCCGCCGGAGGCGCCGCCTTCCTGGCGGCATCGTTCCTTCTGAGAATGGAAGAACTTTCCGAGGCGGTGGCGTTTGTCCGCCGCGAGATCTCACGCCGCAGGGGCAAGCGGTGATGTCTCGCGCCGGCATCGGGGAGATTCTGCCGCCTGCCGGCCGATACGCCCCGGCCGGCTCGCGTCTACTGGACGCCGGGGAATCCGGATGTTGCGGGCGTCCAGGCCGCCCACGATTGTCGGAAACGATCTGCCCTCTCTGCGCGGAACGATGGTCAGGGAGAATAAACGGATGGAGTCAGGGACAACAGATGCGGATCTGCTGAGGTCTATTGAAGCGGCCGAGCGGATGGCGCGGGGCGACTTTCCGGCATGGACGCCGGAATCTCTCCGGCCGGCACCGGATTGCGGCGCCGGCGGCGACGCGGCCGCGAGGCTGGCCGCTGCCCTGGCGGCGATAGGCAGGACCGTTCGGGAAAAGATATCACTGCTGGAGGACCTGTCGAAACTCACGGCCCATATAAACGAAGGACGCACGCTCGACGAGGTGCTGGAAAACGTATATGCCGGATTCCGCCGGCACATACCATACGACCGGATAGGCGTGGCGCTGCTGGAAGACGGCGGCGAGCGCCTTCGCTCGCGGTGGGTCAGGAGCGAAGCCGCGAACATACTGCTGGGAGTCGGCTACGCGGGGCGGATGCGCGGCAGCAGCCTCCGGGACATAATCGAGACCGGCAGGCCGCGCGTCATCAACGACTTGGAGGCCTATCTGCGCGAACGTCCTGATTCTCACGCCACGAGTCTGATCGTAAAGGAAGGGATGCGTTCGAGCCTGACATGTCCGCTTATTGCCTCGGGCAAACCGGTAGGCTTCGTATTCTTTACCAGCATGAAGACCGGGACATACCGTGATGCACACGTCGAGGTGTTCCTGCAGATAGCCGGCAGCTTGGCGACGATAGTGGAGAAGGCGGATGCCTATCAGCGGCTGGCGGAACTCAACGAGCTTAAGACGAGGTTCCTGGGTATCGCCGCCCACGACCTGCGCAGTCCGCTGGCCGTGGTCAAAAGCTTCCTGTCCATCCTGGAGGCCGGGACAGTCGAGGGCGATCCGGCCAGACGGAAGGACCTGTATGGCCGCATGGCGCGCGCCTGCGACAGGATGCTGGGGCTGATCAATGACCTGCTCGATGTGAGCGCCATAGAGAGCGGATCGCTGAAGCTGGAGCGGAAGCCGGCGGACCTTCGGGGCGTTCTGGTCGAGTCGGCCGAAATGAGCCGCCTCGTGGCCGATGCCAAGAAAATCCGCCTCTCCGTGGAAATCCCGCCGGCCCTGCCTCCGGTCGAAATAGATGCGGGGCGTATATCCCAGGTCCTCGATAATCTCCTCGGCAATGCGATCAAATTCTCCCTGCCGGGGACGACGGTGACGCTGAGGGCCGAGGTGCGGGACGGTTCGGTCCGCGTGTCGGTTACGGATCAGGGACCCGGCATCCCGCCGGAAGATCTGCCGAAACTCTTCCGCCCCTTCGGCAGGGCCGGGACCAGACCTACCGGCGGCGAGAAAAGCACCGGGCTCGGACTGGCGATAGTCAAGAAAATAATAGAACTCCACGGCGGGCAGGTGGGCGTGGAAAGCGAGGTCGGAAGGGGATCATCGTTCTTTTTCTCGCTCCCGATTTCCGGGAGCGGTGGTACGTTCCCCACGGACGGCCCGGATCCTTCCGGCCCGGCCGCATGAGGCGGAGAGGACCGGCAGGTCGCAACCGTACCGGCGCGATCGTTTGCGCGCGATTCGCGGACCGGCCGGACGGGGCCGCGCGTAGAGTGGAAAAGCGGAGGAAAGCATCATGGAGATCACCGAAGGACTGTTCGACAATATGGTCCTGCAGCGGAACGGCGCGTCGGTAAGCGAGGCCGCGATCCACGGAACCTGCACATCCGAAGGCGAGGTGATGGCGCGGGTCTGGAGACGCGGCAGGATCCTGCGCGGTTTCGACTCGCGCAAAGTCGGCCGCGCCAGGCACGGCAGGTTCGAGGGGCTTCTGAAGGGGCTGCCCGCCGGAGGGCCGTACGATATAGAGCTGCGGATACCGGGAAGGAACGACGGGAGAGGTGGGGAACCGGTGGAATCCGTGACCGTCCGAAACGTGCTGGTGGGCGACGTCTGGGTGCTGGGCGGCCAGTCCAACATGCAGGGTGTGGGGCTTCTGTCAAAGCGGCTGAAGCCCGTCCCGCAGGTGCGCGCGTTCTACATGACCGACGAATGGGATGTAGCGGAAGATCCGCTGCATACTCTATGGTGCGCGAAGGATCCGGTCCACGGCGGAGATACGAAGGTACCGAGAAAGCCGCCGCCGGTACCGACAGGGGTCGGTCCCGGCGTGTCCTTCGGGCAGGAGATGTTCCGGCTGACCGGCATCCCACAGGGGCTTATCGCGTGCGCGCACGGCGGCACCAGCATGTCTCAGTGGGACCCGGCGCTCAAGGACCGCGACGGCCACAGCCTCTATGGGGCGATGCTGCGAAGGGTGCGCAGAAACGGCGGCCGGGTCGCCGGGGTGGTCTGGTACCAGGGATGCTCGGACGCTACGCCAGAGGCCGCCCCTTATTACACGGACCGGATGGTGAATCTGATCCGCTCCATGCGCAGGGATCTTGGAGACCGCGAGCTGCCGGTCGCAGCGGTTCAGATCGGCCGGGTCGTATGGCGCGCCGCCTCTCAGGAAGTCTGGTGGAATTCCATACAGGACCAGCAGCGCCGCCTTGCCGGGCGGATACGGAGGTTCGCCCTGGTCCCGGCTGTGGATCTCCCGCTCGAAGACACCATCCATATAAGCGCCGAAGGCCAGCACGTGTTGGGCAAAAGGCTCGCCCGCGCCATGCTCGCGCTCCTGGAAGGCAGGGAGAAGGACGCGCGTCCGATAGGCGTCCGGCGCGCCTCCGTGGAGAGGGATCCGGTTTCGGGGAAGGCGAACGTGGTCGTGGAATTCGACAACGTCTCCGGGCGCCTGCGATGCGGGGGCCGGCCGGGCGGGTTCTCGCTCTCCAAGGGAAACAAGCCGGCCTCTATCGTATACAGGACCGACCTGGAAGGCAGGAAGGCAATCCTGCGCACCGTGCTGCCGCCCCACGAGATTTCCTCATACAGGGTGTACTATGGCCAGGGGCACGATCCATACTGCAACGTTACGGACGATGCAGGCCGTCCCGTACCGGTCTTCGGGCCGCTGTTTTTCGGGAGGCCGCGAGCGTTAAGCGACTATGTCAGAAAGCTCCGTACAAGCCCGATACTTCCCCCGGAGAACATGGAAACGCTGCGGTATCCCGCGGACATGGGCGCTCTGAGACTTGAGACCCGCGAGTTCGCCGGCGACTTTTGCGACCGCCACCTTGAAATCGGTCCGGCCGGCGCGTGCCTGGTATACTTCGCGTGCCGGTTCAAATGCGCCGAGGCAATGAGGCTGCGGATACATCTCGGCTACGACGGACCCGTAAAGATGTGGGTTGACGGGAAGGAAGTACTGTATGATCCGGCCGGCACCAATCCGGCGCGACCCGACGATGCCCTGATCCCTGTGGACGCCCAGGCCGGGGAGCACGAGGCGCTTGTCGCGCTGGACTCCAACGGCGGACGCGCCTGGGGAATATATCTGCGCTTCGAACGGCTGGATGTGCCGCGCAGGCTGCTGGAACGATGGCCGCCGACATACGCGATGCCGGAAATCCTCAGCTGAGTCGGCCGCCCCGCCTCCGTCGCGGACTTCCGCCGCCCCCGGCCGACTCGCCGTGCCGCCCCGGAGCCCGCTCCGGAACGGCCGCTACCGGAGACCAGCCGCCCGCGGGCGCTGCGGACTTGGGCTGTCCGTGGATTGTCCGCGGGACCTGACGCGGAGATATGCTCCGCCGGTTCAACCCGATGCGCGGCAGATGGCCACGATCTCTCTGCGCCCGTCGAACGGAGACCTGTCGCATTCTGAGAATATCTCCTCGATGCGAAAACCGCACAGTTCGAGAAGATGCTCCAGTTCGTAGCGGAAGAAGTACCTTATCGGCACGCGGTGCGACTCGACGCGCGCGGTCCCGTCTGTGGAAATCCTGCGATATTCGAATTCCACCACGTTTATCTGCTCCGCGCGCCTTATCTCGACGTACCTCCACGCCCTGATGACCCTGTCGCCGGTTGCCGGGTCCACGAAATCAGCATCCTCGAAAGTCTCGCCGACGCGCTGAGAGGCCAGCAGCTCGATGTTCGGCGCGAGGACATCCAGCGCTAGGCGCCCCCCATCGGCCAGATGCTCCCTGACGTTCCGCAGGCAGGATTTCTGATCCTCGACTGTCAGCAGGTGCTGGAACGAGCGGAACGGGGCGGTTATCAGCGGAAATTTCTCCTCCAGGCGGAACCTGCGCATGTCGCCGCGGATGATCCTGACCCGCCCCGCGACCTCCGGCGGCTCGGCCGCCAGCTTCCGTCTGAAGACCTCAAGCATTGCCGCCGACAAATCCAGCCCGACTACCGGCACCCCGGCGCGCGCAACCGGTATCGAGACGCGGCCGGTACCGCAGCCGAGCTCGAGCACCGGCCCACCTGAGCGACGTGCGAGCTCCACATAAAACGATATGTCCCGCTTGGCCCGGTAGAGCGGGATGTGGTCGTATATCTCAGCGCAGGGAGCGTATTCGTCCGGGAAGCGGCCGGACTCGATGGGAACTCCGTCTCCCGGAAAATAACCCGAGGATCTCTCCGCCATAAGTCACCCGGTCGCAGCCCGGAACCCGGCGCGCGGCGGAGTGCGGAGCGGACCGGCAACCGGCCTGCGGCCGGCACACGTGACGCGCCGCCCAAACCTCCGCGAAGGGGCGCGCGCCTTCCGATCCGGGAGTGGGCGGCCGCGACATGCCGGGAGCGGAGATGGAGCCTCGGTTTCTTGCCTCCCCTGCCGCCGCGCCTTCAACGCACCACTATATTGACCAGCCTCCCGGGCACCACAACCGCCCTTACGATCTGCTTCCCCTTCAGCCACTGGGCTGCGGCCTCCTCGGCGGCCTTGCGCATCTCGTCCTCCGAGGCGTCGGCCCGGACTGACACTCTGCTCCGTACCCTGCCGTTGACCTGGACGGGTATCTCAACGACATCCTCCTTTATCTTCTCCGGATCGTAGGAGGGCCATCCTTCGTTCGCTATGGACGCCTGATGCCCCATGCGGCTCCAGATCTCTTCAGCAATATGCGGCGCGAACGGAGACAGTACGAGGAGGAACTTTTCAGCTTGGCTACGGTTCATCGGCGCAGCCGAGGCCGAGGCGGCGTTCGCAAATTTCATCATCTCCGATATGGCCGTATTGAATGCCAGCCTCTCTATGTCC
>JAOACM010000197.1 GCA_026417845.1 Planctomycetota bacterium
AAGCGGGGCAACGACAGCGCTGACCCGTATGCCCGGCACTTCTGTGCCTCATCCATACAGAGCGGCAAACAGGAGCCGGTTGCGATGTCCCCGGACGGCAGGGAGATTTCCGCCGGTGCGACAGGGTTTACCCCGCAACTTCCTCAGAGCTAACCCGCATCCGCCGGACAGCGTTTCCCGCGGTTTTTAGATCCCGCCGGAAACCTCCGCTGCGCAGCTTATACGCTCAGCGGCTCCCACCGTACGGCAGGAAGTTTCTGGATAGGCTCCTGCTCAGGCGCCCTTTTCAGAGATCGCCGGAGGTGAACCCGCGACGCTCCGCCCGTAACGTAATTGTTTGCCGCGTTGAGGTGGCGGATGCTATTTGTGCAGTGGTGCACCCCAGTGGGACGACAATGGCGCCGCTGAAAATGAGTCCGCTTTGCTCTCTGCGCCCCAACAGGGGACACGGCAAACAATTACCCCGCAACTGTCCGTCGCGCTTCCTCCGGCAACTGTCCCCGCCGGCCGGCAGCGCAGCCGGTTCCCGCCGCCTGGCTCCATGGCTGCTGTTACCAGCCTGGCGGTCTGAGCGGCCGCGGTCCCTCGGCCGGGATTTCCCGGGATTTGAGTCGTGCTTCCGCTCCTGGGGCCGGTTTCGCAGCAGCAGATACGTAGGACATCTCCAGACCGCCGGATACGAGCGAGAAGGATACCAGCCGCCCGTTCCCGTCCAGCAGGGCGCGCCCCGGCAGGGCGACGCCGCCGCTGGATATCTCCCAGACCGCTCCATCCGGCCGCGTCCCTTCGCTCCCGCCGGCCGCGCGACGCAGGTCTCTGATGTAAAACTCCACCACCGCCGGGAGGTTCCGGCGCACGAGGAAGACGCCGGCCTTTACCCTCGAGTCGTGGACGAGCGGTATCTGCGAGAAGAGCGCAATCGCGTGTTCTACCCTGTGATGGTCGAACAGGAACACGCCTTCGCTGAGGGGGAACTCCAGCTTCCTGTCGGGAGGATCCGGCGGCGGGAGGGCCGTTCCGGCGGCGCCGCCCTTGTCCGGCTTCCCCGCAGGCCGGCGGTATTTCTTCGTCTCGCGCAATTCGACACTGCCGCCCCGGCGGGAAAATTCGACGGAGTAGTCCGCCTCGTGCTCCACGGTCTCCCGGCCCTCGACCGAATAGCGGACCGGACGCATGGCGGAGTCGAACCGCGTGACGGCCCTTTCCCTGCGCCTGGCGCCGGCCACGGAAAGGTCCACATGCGCTTCGGCCTCGTACTCTTCTCTCCCCGGCGCCGCATCGGAAGTCCGGCGGAAGGCAATGTTTATCGCGCCCACCGCCCTGTCCCCGGCGAATACCCTGAACGCCATCGCTTCGCCGGAAGGCCAGTCGAATTTTCTCGGATCCAGCTTCGGCGGCGCGATGACCAGATCGGCGATCTCCCCGGCCCGATCCGGCGCCGCCAGTTCCGTGATCTGGATGATCTTTTCTCCGGCCTCGTCGTAATCGTCGCGGCGGACGAGCCTTCCGTCGCCGCGCGAGAAGAACAGCGTCTGGCGCGACCGCGCGCCGGAGGCCCCGGCGGATGTCGCCGCGGCGGCCCACGCCTCGTACCTCGCGCATTCCATGTTCCGCCCGCCGACGGAAAGCGTCTCGACGCCGGCGGGTTTCACTGAAAGCAGCAGCCTGGCCGCGGCCTCGGGGAAGAACAGATCGAAGGTGCAGCCCTCCTCCGCCTTCTCCGGGACCCGCGGATCCCGCCGCTGCGAGACCAGGCCGGCGAAGTAGCGGTGGACAAAATCCATGTCGGGCGGGATCGCGGCCTGAGGAGGCAGGGAGATCGTGTGCCCCTCCCTCTCCTCGCCAGCGACAGACGCGGCGGATGCGGAATCCCCCCTTGACCAGATGCCCTCTTATCCGCTGCGGGGCAGATCCCGTCGTCTGGGCGAAATCGAACGCAAGGACGTTGCCCGTCGCAGGGTCAACCCACTGCCTGAGCCCCCCCACAGTCACGACCGTGCGCCCGAAGGTATTTATGCGCGTCTCAGTCTCGCTTTCGAAAAGGAGCGCGTGTCCGGGCATCAGGTTCGCGGCGGAATATCCTGCGGCCTCCAGCGCCGCGGCTGCGTCGGGGATGCCGTCAAGCGGGACTTTTCGCGGCGCGTAGACCTTCCTGATCTGGTAGGGAGTCCCCTGGGCCGTCGTGATGTATATCCGTTCGATGCGGCGTTCGGAATCGCCGCCCCCCCCGCGCCCCTGCTCCGGCCCCGGAGCGGTCGCGCTCCGGCGCGGGATCGGCGCGTCGCCGGTTCCTCCGGTGCCGCGGCCCGCCCCGGCTTTCGAACCGGCATCCGGGGCGCCGGCGGCATCTTCGGTGCCTTTCCCGCCGTCCTTCCCGTCCCCCCTTGCGGCCGCCCCATCACCGCTTCCGTGGGGCGCAACCGCTCCGCCTGCGGTCTCTCCGCGGCCGGATTGCGGGGACGCTTCGCCGGCGCCGCCGCCGCGGCGACGATGTGACAGCACCACGATGGCAGCGACCGCCAGGCACAGCGCAAGAAGCGCCGCGACGAGCGCCGCCGGACGGATTTTCGATCCCAAAGCTGCAGCCTCCAGACTCCCGAAGCCCTTTCCGCACATCCCCGCCTCCCGGGGAGTCGCCAGGCGGAATGTCCGCCGGACATCCTGCTGCACAGACGCGGGAACCGCGCGGGGCCGCGGCGTACTGTCTGGCGGTACGCGGACCCCCGGCCGGTCGCGCGGAGTCCGGGGCCGGGCGGTGCTCTTTCGGAGACGCCCGCGGTTTGCAGCCGCGCCTCCCGCGTGCGGCAATTATACCGGCCGGACGCGACCGGGAATCGTGCGACCGGCGCAAATAGCTTGAACCCGCCGCCCGGCATTGTACCTTCGTTCTCCCAAATAAGGAAGACGTGCCGCGGCGCCGGTGCAGGAGCAGGAATTCACGGTCATGCCCGTGAAGAGAAAGCGCGGCGCGGCCCATGGCGGCCGGCGTTGCGCCGCGCGGGACGGAGGGGAGTACGGACCGGTCGCGGCGGGATCGCGGCGGGCGGAGGAGGCGCCGGCGCAGCGGTTGAGGGGCGCGGGGCGCGCCGACGATTCGGGGGCGCCCGCCTGAAAGGAGCCGGTTGCGATGTTCTTGGACGGGGAGGAGATTGGGGCGGGCTGCCAGAGTTCTTACACCGGTTTCTCAGAGAAAGCCCGCGTACGCCGGGTATCGTTTCCCGCGGTTTTTACCCCAAGCGGCTTTCAGAGAGGGGCGGAGGCAAGCCTGCGTGTACCCTTCTGCGCCCCGTTCGTTGTGCCCTTTCTGACGGCCATCCCTGCGAACCAACAGCGCAACCGGTTCGTTTGAGAGGAATGGAGGAACGCGATGGGCTTTCCGTACCGTGCGGTGCTTTTCGACTTCGACGGCGTCCTGGCAAATACGGAACCGTTGCACCTGAAGGCATATCGGGAAGCGCTGGCAATACGGGGGTTGACGATATCAGACAGCGAGTTCTACGGGCAATACGTGCACTATGACGACGCCGGTTTTTTCAAGGCTATTTTTGCCGATCGTGGCGCGCCGTTGTCGGAAGCCGGCCTGAAATACATGGTGCGGCGCAAGTCGGAGGCCTTCCGGCGGAATCTGGAACGGGCCGATATGCTTTTCCCCGGGGTGCGGGAGGCCGTCGAGGCCCTGTACGCCCAGGCAGTGCTCGGCGTGGTTTCCATGGCCGCGAGGGTCGAGATCGAGGCGATACTGACCGCCCATGGGATCCGCAATCTGTTTTCCGTGATCGTTTCGGCAGATGATGTGGAGCGGAAAAAACCGGATCCGGAGCCGTACCTGATCGGTCTGGAGCTTATAAACCGCGAACGCCCCGCCAGAAACCGGATACCTCCCGACCGGTGCATGGCCGTCGAGGATTCCGCTGGAGGCGTCCGGTCAGCCGTGGCGGCGGGAATGTACACGGTCGGGATAACGAACACGATATCCGCGGAGGAATTGAGGGCAGCGGGAGCCTCGCGCGTCATATCCAACCTGCGCGAGCTGCTCGACGCAGCCTCCTGAACCGGCGGGGAACAACCGGGATCGAGGATGGAACAGGCTCCGGAATCCGGAACAGGGGCCGGCGACGGACCGGAGGGTGCGCGGAGGATACGCGAGCGGGAAGCGGGCCCCCGCCAGGCTTCTTCAGCGCCTGTCCGGAAACCTCCGGCGCGCGGCTTATACCGCCGGCCGGGCCTGCTGCCCGGCGGGGAGTTCCGGGACAGGCTCTCAGGTCCCGTCTGGAGTCCTGCGAGGGGGGAAAGGAGGCAGCCGCGAGCCCTGAAGTTTCGCGTACCGGGTTTCTGGGACAGGCTCTCAGCATCGCAGGCATCCTGCCTGCATGGAGCCTGTCGGGAAGCCCTCCGGAGGGACCGGCAGGTCGCAGCGAAAACAATGGCCCCTCGGGAGTTTTGGACAGGCTCTGGAAGATAGAGGGTGTGCGGCTGTCCGGTCCGCCTATGCGGCATGGTAATTGCTCGCCCGGGTTCGGAACGGGGCTGCTATTCGCAGTGGTGCGTCCGGGCGGGACAAACAGCGCTGCCACATGTGCCCATCGCCCCTGCGCTCCGCACATACGGGGCGGCAAACAACTGCGCGGCATGTCCCCTTCCCGGTCGCGGACCCGCTGGGGCGATCGGACCGCATGCCGCCGGGGCCGCATGCCGTTTCGGCGTGACCGCGCATCCCGCCGGAAGAGGGAGATCGAGGAAACCGACTCATGATTTACATGGTGGTCACCGAAAAAGAGGAAAAGCGGAGTTCGCAGATCGAGAAGCAGGTCCCGGTAAAGATCGCCATCGAAAAGATGACGGGCGATCCGTGCCTGATCAGATGGTTCACTGACGTTTCCGTGGAAGAGGCGCGCCGCCTTGGCGTCAGGGCCATATTCCTGATGGGTTTCGGGACAGACATACAGGATATACCGAGGTCGCGATACAGGGCCATCGAGCGGCTGGCGCTGGAGACTGAAGTCCCGCTCATCGGCATCTGCGGCGGGCATCAGCTTCTCGGATGCATCTTCGGCGGCGATCCGTACCGCAACTACCCCATGCGTAAGCTGCGGCCGGGCGAACCGGACATAGCTTCGTACCATCCCGGCATGTTCAAGGAGTGGGGTTACTACGAGGTGCGAAAGGTTCGCGACGATCCGCTCTTCGAAGGGCTGGGCGATACTTTCGTGGTGGCGCAGTACCATTATTGCGAGGTGCGCAGGATGCCGCCTGATTTCGTACTCCTCGCGACCAACAATAACTGCAGAGTACAGGCCTTCCGCCATAAGAAGCGGCCCATTTATGGCACGCAGTTTCACTTTGAACGGTTTACCAGCGACTACCCTGATGGAAAACGGATAATGGCCAATTTCCTCAAAATATCCGGATACAAGCGGTTGCGGGGCTCTTAAGCGCCCGTCCAGAAACTTCCTGCCGGACAGTGGGACTCACTCGCCGCCGGTCGCAACCGCCCGGCCCTCGCCTCCCGATCCAAAAATCCACGCACTTACGGCCATTCACCCGCGATGCCGTGGGACTCGCCGGGCTTATAGTTGCACGCCGCAGAGCTCCGGAAGGGATCTGACATGCAACTTCCTGACAATCCCATGAGTTGCGTTGGTTTGCGCAATAAAGCCGATCGGGAGAGGCGTCTACATCATCCGAACCGTCCCGTGATGTAATCCTCCGTCTTTTTGCATTTGGGCCTCGAGAAAAGCCTGCCTGTCTGGTCGAACTCGATCAATTCGCCTTCGTACAGAAAGGCCGTGAAATCCGACACTCTGGCAGCCTGTTGCATATTGTGGGTCACTATTACGATCGTATATGTCCCGCGCAGCTCCAGCATCAATTCTTCTATCTTGGCCGTGGCCCTCGGATCGAGCGCCGAGGTAGGTTCGTCCATCAGGAGCACGTCAGGTTCGACCGCCAGAGACCTGGCGATGCAAAGGCGCTGCTGCTGTCCGCCGGAGAGTCCCAGCGCGTTGTCGCGCAAACGGTCCTTGACCTCGTCCCACAGGGCGGCCCTGACGAGGCTCCTTTCGACTATTTCGGCCAGTTTCGAGCGGTCGCGGACTCCCTGAAGGCGCGGCCCGTAGGCCACGTTGTCGAAGATGCTCTTCGGGAAGGGGTTAGGCTTCTGGAAGACCATGCCGATCCTCTGGCGGAGGGCTATCACGTCTATGTCGGGACCATATATCTCATGGCCGTCAAAGGTCAGGCTCCCCGATACCGAGCAGGCCGGGATCAGGTCGTTCATCCTGTTTATGGAGCGGAGGAATGTGCTTTTGCCGCATCCCGACGGTCCTATTATCGCGGTTATCAGCCCCTCCGGGATATCGAAGGTTACTTTTTTCACCGCCTCCGTCGAGCCGTAGTAGACGGAAAAGTTCCTGGCGGATATCCGCGGCCGGATTTCGGCCGGGAGGTCTTGAGTGCAACCGCGACATTCCATCCCCAGCAGAGAGATCGAAGACCCCATGATGTATCAGCCTTTCAGTTTTCTCGATATCCTGGCCCGCAACCATATGGCCGCCACGTTAAGCGTAAGGACGACCGCGACCAGGACAAGTACCATCCCGAACTGCACGTGCCTGAGCTCGTCCAGCTTCTGATGCTCGGTGCACAGATTGTACACGTTCCAGGGCAGCGCCGGAGTGGGCTGACTGAAAGTCTCGACGAGCGAAAGCGGGTCGCCCACGCTTACCGCCGCCGTAAAGATTATCGGGGCCGTTTCGCCCGCAGCCCGTCCCATGCTTATGATTATGCCCGTCAGTATACCCGGCAGCGCGGCCGGCAGAATTACGGTCAGGATCGTGCGGCCTTTCCCGGCACCCAGACTCAGAGCCGCCTCCTTGTAGGTCGTCGGCACGGCGCGTATCGCCTCCTCGGAAGCCCTTATGATCGTCGGGAGGATGAGGAGGGCCAAGGTCAGGGAACCGGCCAGCACGCTCTTGGACTGGGAAACCCTGACCGTATTTATGAAGAACGCCAGTCCGAACAGCCCGAACACTATGCTCGGCACCCCTGCCAGCGCGCCTATGAATGTCCTGAGGGCGCTGGTCAGCCTTCCTGAACCGGCATACTCGGTCAGATACACGGCCGATACTATCCCCATCGGTACGGCGAACAGCGCCGCGCCTATCGTCAGGTATATGGTGCCGAGCATCTCCGGCCATATGCCGCCGAAGAAGTGCGCGTCCTTCGATTCGTCCGTCAGGAAACGCCAGTAAAATGTCAGCTTCGGTCGCAGCATATCGCGGGCGTGTTTTTCCATGTAGGCGAACAATGGTTCCAGAGATGTTCCTCTGAAGTCCTCCAACCGCGGCACAAGGACCTTCTTTCCCATGCGTGTCGGATCGGAATAGTCCCAGGTTTCCCTGAATAGAACCGCCTCCAGTTTCTTAAGAGCCCTGTCCCACCTCGCCTGGCCATACTTCTGCCTCGGCAGAACCGGTGGCGGATCGCCGGGCAGAGGTCCGAGGAGGTCGCGGAGGGCGTTTTCGAGCTGCGCCAGGCGCCCGGCCATGCGGCGGCGTTCGGCGACCGGCATGGATTCCATATCCCTGCGGAACTTTTGGAGCGCCTCGTAGACCGGTCGGCGGGCCTCCGCGACGGCCGCCACTTCGGCGGAGACCTCAGCCGGGTCGCCCGCCCGGAATAATTCGAGCATCATACGCCTGTGCTCGAC
>JAOACM010000198.1:0-334 GCA_026417845.1 Planctomycetota bacterium
AGAGACAGTCGCAGTCGGCTCCCTCCGGACGGATTGGGCTGGACGATGCAGAAGCCTTGGGCGCAGAGGGAGCTTTCGGATAGGCTTTAAGTATCCGGCGGCCGGATACGCGAAGTCCGGCTTCCGGCGGGATGCGCGCATCTTTGGAGAAGACACCTCATGGAGTGGCTGGAAGCAGATCATCACATCCACACCGCCTACTCGGGTCATTCCGACCCGGCTATGACTATACCGCGGATAATAAGGGAGGCGAAAAAGGCCGGCTTGCGGAGAATCGTCGTGCTGGAGCATTTCCCGGAGATATCGCCGAAGACGAAGCTGGTCGCGGACTGGC
>JAOACM010000198.1:344-3836 GCA_026417845.1 Planctomycetota bacterium
AGACAGGAACGGGGTGGATCGATGACCAAGGGGCCAGCGGAGGCGGCGGGCGGGCTGGAGGGTATCCGCGTACTGCGCGGCATCGAGGTGGACGCCGATCCGTTCGCCATGGACGGCTCGCTGATGCTGCCCCCGGAAAAACTGAAGGGATTCGACGTGGCGATACTCGCGGCACACATCTTTCCCGGCGGCGGAGCGTTCTGGTTCGACAACGTTTCCCTTCCGCCGTCGGCGGCGAGAGCGACGGTCGAGAGATGGTTCGACTGGATGGAGAAGCTGCTGGCATCCGCCCCAGTCCATTCATGGGCGCATCCCGGCGACCTGATAGGCGCTAAAGGCCTTATCGGAAGATTCGACGAACCTGGCGTCCTGTCGCGGTTCGGGAAGCTTTTCGATATAATGGCCGGGCGCGGGATAGCGTTCGAGCTGAACGAGCTGCTGGGCAGGAAGCTTCCCGACGGGATCCGGGAATCCTATCCGTCACTGGTGCGGCTCGCCAGGTCGAAGGGCGCCCATTTCTGCGTCGCCACGGACGCCCATCGCCCCGACGCGATCGGCCAGTACACCTGGGTGCCGGCCCTGATCCGCGAAGCGGACCTGGGGAGCAGGGACATCGTGGAGCTGGGGCCGCCCGACTGACCGGCTGGTCGCCGCGGCCGCCGGACGCGTCACGCATATACGAGCCGGCAGCCCGAAGCGCCGCGATGGCCGGGGCGCATGGTCCGTGGCGATCCGGCGAGCATCCGGGTCCCAGGACGGGGCGCGTTTGGCCGCCCGTCGCGGTGGCCCGACCGGATTCCACCGCAAGTTTGCCGGAGGGTAGCGCTATCGGTTCCATCAAGGACATGCGCAGCGACGCCGGACCGCGCCGGAAGGGCGCGTCCCTGTCGTGGGATATTCTGTACGCCGGGGGGCTGATCGTCTCGACGCCCTACCTCCTGTACCACCTCCTGAGGACCGGCAAATACCGCCGGAGCTTCCCGCGGCGCATGTGGCCGGACGTCCGGATGCCGCCGCACCCAAAACGCATATGGATACATGCGGTGTCGGTCGGGGAGGTCAACGCGGCGTGGACGCTGGTCAGAGAACTGAAAGCGGCCGCGCCGGATGTTCACTGCGTAATATCCACGATAACCGAGACCGGACATGCCGTAGCGGGCAGGCGGTACGGCGCAGAAAACGTTTTCTACCTTCCGTTCGATTTCAGCCGCCCGGTGCGGAAGGTTTTCGACGCCGTCCGCCCGGCGGCTCTCGTCCTTATAGAGCTCGAAATATGGCCGAACCTTGTCGCGGAAGCCAAGGCGCGCGGGATCCCCGTTGTGGTTGCCAACGGCCGGATAACGCCGCGCTCCGCCGCCGGCTACAGGCGCTTCAAATCGCTGCTCGGCGCCACGCTGCGCGAGATAGACGCGTACCTGGTGCAGTCGGAGGAATATGCGGCCAGGTTCCGCGACGCCGGCGCGCCGGCGGACCGGATCAGGGTGACCGGCCAGATGAAATACGACGCCGTATCCGCAACGGTAGAGCCGGGCGCAAGGGAGGCCGTAAGAGGGGAATTCGGGATACCGCCCGAGGCTCTCCTCCTGATCGGCGGCAGCACTCACCGGGGGGAGGAGGCCGCGCTCCTCGCCGCTTACGCGCGCCTGAGGGGGGAATTTCCCCGATTGCGGCTGGCGCTTGTCCCGAGGCACCCGGAAAGATTCGATGAGGCGGAAGCCGCGATACGCCAGTCCGGGGCGGCGCCTCTGCGCCTTACAGCCCTGCGCGGAGGCAAGGCATGCTGGGACATGGCGGAAAACCTGGTGCTGCTGGTGGACGCCATGGGCGTCCTGGTCCGCCTTTATCAGGCCGCCGATGCGGCCTTCGTGGGAGGTTCGCTGATCCCGCACGGTGGCCAGAACCCGATGGAACCGGCCGGCTGCGGCATCCCCGCTTTGTTCGGTCCGCACATGTTCAATTTCCAGGAGGCCGCGGAGATGCTCCTTTCGGCGAAAGGATGCAGACAGGTGCGATCCGCGGACGAACTGCCGGATGCCCTGCGGGAAATCCTGGCGGACGCGGATCTGCGGGAGGAGATGGGCCGTCGGGCCAGGGAGGCGATCCTCGCCAGGCAAGGCGCCAGCGCCACGAACGCGCGCATAATACTCGATATGATCGGGGAGACCCCGGGGCCGCCGCCTTAGATTCTGTCCAGGAACCTCCCCCTCCCCCACCGCGACACCGGACGGAATATGGGCGCGCCGCCCCTGGAGCGGACGGTGCCTTCCCGGCAGGCCGTCTGGAGTTGCATGGCCGTATCGCTGGTTTGCGGCACAGGCTTCCAGCCTGCCCGGTAGCGCCCTGCTTCCGCTTCGGACAGGGCAACGTCCGACTCCCACGTTGTGGATCGCCAAGGGGGCATCCGGCGGGGAATCCGATAATCGCCATGGCCCCCCGTGGCGTCGGGGGCGCGGGTGGAGGCGAACAGGCATGAGTTACCAGGACATAGCTGTAGAAATGGACGGGCTGATGGGAGCGGAGTCCGGCGTCGAGTGCGTGGATGCCGCGGCGAGAGAATTGTTCAGGTTCCGCCGGGAGATGCATCCGAACTCAAACATCAAATATGGCAGGGCGCAACTCATATACGACTGGATACTGACGCTGGCCAAACAGCGGATGTCCCCGGACGACAAGGCGGCGCTGATCGTCGAATTCTGCCGGCGAATCGCGAGGGGGAAAAACCTGCGCAAGGTGGACCGCATCCTGGCGGCCAACGGTGTAGAGCCGAAGTTCCTGCGCAAAGGAAGGGGCGGGGCGGAGGCGTTCGACGCGAGGGAAATAAACGAGGAGCTGGCCAGGCACTGCCGCGCCGCCTACCTCCGCGGCGACTACTTTCAGGCCGTGTCCGACGCGGCCGCCGTATATGCCCGGTACGTCAAGTCCAGGGCGCGAGGCAGGAAGGAGGGCGAGGCGCTGATGGTCGAGGCGTGGGACTGGGAGAAGGGCGCCCTCCGCGTCGCTCCGACATCCCCCGCCACCGACAAGAGCCTCCAGTCGGCCGTCCTGTCGCTATCGGTCGGCCTGATGCGCGCCTTCGGCGGCAACCCCGCAGGTCCGGGGACGCCGACGGTCCCCTGGCCGATCTCCGACAGGGACTGTCTGGACATCCTCTGCCTGATCTCGTTCCTGATGGACAGGGCCGAGGAGGCGTCGGCGCTCGGCATCAGTTGAGAGCCTCTCCAAAAACTCCTGCGGCACCCAAGGTTTCCGCGGCGTTCCACCATTTATCCGGCCGGGAGTTTTCGGACGGCCCCTGAGGCGCGCGGTCCGTCGGAGGTGCTCCGGCCGCCCCGCCAGCCGGAACCCTGTCCGCGCTCCGGCGCGCATGTATAATCCTTGCGGGCGGCGATCTCCGCGGCGGCCATCCGTGGCGTCCCGGCCGCGGCCTGGTGACACGGCAGGGGGGAACGGCGGGAGCGAACCGTCCGGCGGACGGAGCGGGCTGTCACCCCG
>JAOACM010000198.1:3846-7679 GCA_026417845.1 Planctomycetota bacterium
GGCGGCAGCCGCGACGGTACTGGCGATGGTCGCTGCCGATACGTGGCGGCGAAGGGCTGGGCCGTCAGACTTACCCGGAGAAGCGGAACCGGAAGACGAAAATCCGGAACCGGAGGCCGGCCATGGCGAGGTAGTTATCGTACCGCGCACCCATGACGCTTGGATAGCGTTCTGGGATCTGGAGGGTCTGGGCGGGCCGAGGGCGATCATACTGGGCGAATCCTGGGGCTTTGTTGCATAAAGGCCGTAAGACCATGATGTGCAATAGGTTGAGGCATTATGCTCCGGCGGGAGCATTTGTGCTCAACCTATTGTTCTACATTGAGTTGCGACTTTAATTGTGCAATGAAGCCCTAGGCGTTTCAAATCACAACATGTTGTCCTGAAATGGCTTGTGCGCAAAAATCCGCGTGGAATCGGAATCGCTGCTGCGCGAGGCGGTTGCGCTGTGCGGCGTCGCGAGGAGGTTCCCGGCAGCGACAGAAGGGCGTTACCCCAGCCGTACAGAGAGCACGCGCCACCCGGAACCCGCGTCCCCAGCGATTTTACCCCAAGCGCCTTCCAGAGATCGCCGGAGGCAGGCCCGCGCATACCCTACCCGCGACTGCCCGTCGCGTCCCCTCTGACAATCGTCCCCGCGGACCAACAGCGCAACCAGCTCCTGCTGCGCGGAAGTTTGCAGTTATGACGCGACCGGTCCGAGTCTCGGAACTGTAAGGCCGTGCCCGCCATTTTTCTGCACATGCCTACGCCTTCGCCCGCCTGCGGCTCTTGGCGCCGGGGGCGCGTGCCGATGTCTTGCCGCCAGCCGCCTTCGCGCGCTCGATCCCTTCGGCCATCTTCGCGACATCCCCATCATCGGTCAGGATGCCGATTTCAATGTCGAAGCGCCGGACCTGACCCGGCTGTATGGACTCCAGCGTCCCTGCCGCCCTTTCGTGCGCCCTGCCCATCGGCAGGCAGTTGGCCGGTTCGATCCCCAGCACATATGCCCCCTCGCCGACCATCTTCCATTCGGTGAATCTGGGCAACTGGTTCCGGTCATAGATAACGTAGAGTCCGCGGGCGATCCCTGCGCCGGCCAGTTCTGGCGGAGCGGTCACCAAGACCGTAACCTTGCCCTCGCCGTCGGCGGCCATCTCGTGGAAGATGCAATGCTCCTTGAAGCCCGTCGTCGGAGCCGGGATCCGGTCATGCTCGGGCAGCCCCTGTGCCGCAACGGCGTCCCTGGGCGTCGCCTTAAGCGACGGGGCGACGATCCTCGACCCGGGGCCCAGGATCGGGAAGCCGAGGTTTATATGGTACAGGATCATCAGCGGCGAAGGCTCGAAGCCTTCGTTGACGACCTCATCGCGTATGCAGAGACCGGCGCCGCCGAGCATGGCGGATATTTCGCGCGTCAGGACGAGGTTCGGGCCGTACAGGTGGCCTTCGCGCACGCGGCCCTTTATCCGCATAGCGTACTCCCCCCCGCGCCATTCGCCGCCGCACGCCAGCAGCTCGGCCGGGATGTACGAGTACCTGCCGTGGAGGCCGAGCTGGGATCCCTGGTCGGTACAGGCGGCGCCGGCCTGGGTAAGTCCGCAGGTCGTCAGCAGCCCTCCGAAAAACCCCCGCAGCCAGCCGTTGCCCTCGGGTTCGTAGAACGCCGGAGCAACATGGCCGCAGGGCGCATGCCAGCACAGCGATGCGTCCCTGAAGCTTGCGGCAGGGATGTCCATGCCGCGGTCTATCGCCACGTCAAAGGCAAGCCCGCCGCCTGTGCGGAACCTGGCAACCCGCGCCCCGCGACCGGGGCCGTCCGTCAGCGACACGACCTCGACGCCGCACAACTGGGACATGTTGCCGATAAGCCGCGCAAGCTCCTCGCGCTTCCACTTCCTGCCGAACAACGTGGCCATGCGTATTCCTCCCACGACCTTCCATTTGCGGCGTCCGTTCCTCCGCCCGGCCTCCCGGACCATTCCTCCCTGCCCCCGGATTCCTTCATGCTGTCCGTGGCGTTCTCCTTCCGCCCGGCCATCCGGCAGCCACGTAATTGTTTGCCGCAATTGTTTGCCGTGCCCGTATATTGAGGCGCAGCGGGCAAAGCGACCCCATTTGTAGCATCGCCATTGTTGTCCGGTTCGGGCGCAGCGCTGCAAATGGTATCCGCCACCTGAACGCGTCAGACACAATTACGCATCTGCAGGAGGACCGGGGGCGTTCACGTGCCCAGCCCGCCGCCCTTTCCGCCACCTTTCCCGCCACGCTCCCTTGCCCGCTTCTCCACCTCCCCGCCAGCCCTCAGCGCCTTCAGCGGCTCCGGATCGCGCCCCATCTCGACCCGCACCGAGGCCAGCAGCGGGAATACGTCCGTCCGGTACGCCTCGACCAGCACGTTCTCCGCGCCGACCACGTCCCCGTTCTCCTGCGCCTCCTTGAGCGCCTTCCTGTCCACCAGCAGCGCCTGCGCGTACGCCCACTGGATGTTCTCGACCGTTCTGACCATCGCCTCCAGTTTCCCCTCGAGGTTGTGGCTCTGGTCAACCATGTACGCGAATTCCTTCGGAGACTTCGGATCTGCCTCGGCGGCGGCGAGCTGCACGCATATCAGGAACAGCTCGTACGGATTGACCGAACCGGTCATCAGGTCGTCGTCCGCGTACTTCCTGTTGTTGAAATGGAACCCGCCCAGCCTGTCCTCGTCTATCAGGAACGCCACCAGGTGCTCGATGTTCACCCCGTGGGCGTGGTGGCCGAGATCCACGAGGACCTTCGCGCGGGGGCCGAGCTTAGATGCGAATACATACGCCATACCCCAGTCGGCGATGTCGGTGTGATAAAAGGCCGGTTCGAACAGCTTGTACTCGATCAGCATCTGGGCGTCCTTCGGGAGCTTCGCGTAGACGGCGGCCAGTTCCTCCTGCATCCACCGCTTGCGCGAGACGAAGTCGCCCTGGCCGGGGTAGTTGGTGCCGTCGGCGAACCACAGGCTGAGGACGCGGCTGCCGAGCTTTTTCATTATGGCGATGCATTCCAGGACATGCTCGCGCGCCCTCCGGCGGACCTTCGGGTCGGCGTTGCAGAACGATCCGAACTTGTAGCATTCGTCCTGGAACAGGTTCGGGTTTATGGCGCCGATGGACAGGCCGAGGCTTTTCGCATGGGCCTTCAGCCTGTTCCAGTCGTCGCATTTGTCCCACGGTATGTGCAGAGCGACGCTTGGGGTGACGCCGGTAAACCTGTGGACGCAGGCGGCGTCCTCGAGCTTCTCGAATATATCGCGGGCGGCAGCCGGCTGGCGGAAGACGCCGAACCTCGTGCCCGAATCGCCGTAGCCCCAGGAGGGGGTTTCTATCCGGAGGTTCTTGAGCCTGAGCCGGACCTCCGCCACATTCACGCCCCTGTCCATGAGCTGTTTTTCGAGTATCCTGTAGCGATCTTCCCACCGGGCCATGACCGATCCCTCCTCATCTTCCCCGACCCCGGATCCGGGCGTGTCGGAATCCGCGGGGAAGGAGCGCGTCCACACGGCTCCTCCCGGCGGTTCGCACCTTCCTCAACATGTCCCGCGCGGCCGCCCTCCGGCAGTGCCCGCCGGCCAGCGCTCCGCGGCTCCGTACCGGAGGCGCGAAGACGGCTCAGCCGGGGCGGAATGGAGAATGGAGTTGACGACCCGCGCCCGCTCGGAAACGCGCGCCGGGCAACCGCCGGTCCGACCCCGGCGCCGGATCGGGAAATCACGTTACCACGTCCAGGGGTGGGTTTCGAGAGAGGAAAAACACCGGCGCTCCGGCCCGGCTGGACCGACGGATAATTGTGGCCGCCGGGAGCCGGTTGCGCTGTTGGAC
>JAOACM010000199.1 GCA_026417845.1 Planctomycetota bacterium
CGCGCTCCGTACGGCGCGGTGCAGCCCGTCTGGGTGACGGTAAGGGTTCCGCCCGACGCGGCCGGCGGCGAGTACCGGGGCACGCTGACCATCGGCGCCGATGGACAGAGGGACGTCGAGGTGCCGGTGCGGTTGACGGTGTCGGAGTTTGTGCTGCCGGATCCCAGGAATTTTACCGTCTTCGCGGATCTGATTCAGTCTCCCGAATCGGTGGCGCTCTACTACGAGGTGCCCCTGTGGTCGGAGCGGCACTGGACGCTGATTGACAAGACGTTCGCGCAGCTCGGCCGCATCGGCAACAAGACTGTATATATCCCGCTCATCTGCAAGACTCACTTCGGCAACAGCGAGAGCATGGTACGCTTCGTGAAGCAGGCCGACGGTTCCTATAAGGGAGACTTCTTGATCATGGAGAAGTACCTGGACGTCGCCCAGAGGCATCTCGGGAAGCCCGAGGTGGTCTGTTTCTACGTGTGGGAGCCCTGGGCGGGCGGGGGATACTTCGGCGGCCAGGGCAACGCTTCGAAGCAGACGGATATCCCTGTCAGCATGCTCAAGGACGACGGCACGGTGGAGACGATTGCGCTGCCCCGGTACGAGACCGCCGAGGCCCCGAAGATATGGAAGCCGATCGCGGACGAGATCCGCGAGAGGATGAAGAAACGCGGGCTGGAGAAATCCATGATGGTCGGTATCGGCGGCGACGTGAAGCCGCTCAAGCCGCAGATTGATTTCTGGAAGAGCATGCTTCCGGAAGCCGCGTGGGTAAGCCACAGTCACGCTTACGCGCGCAAGATGGGCGATGTCCCGGTCGGCTACGCCACCACGGTGTGGCAGGCCGCCTTCCCGTGCGATCCGGAGATCCGCCGGACTTACGGGTGGCGGCGCGACGAGCATCCGAACAAGCCCAGGGGACAGGCGTTCGCGCACTACAACCGGGATATGGTCTTCGGCCACTTCCTCACCGAGAACCGCCTGCTGGCCGAGCGCAACATCGCCGGCAACCAGGTGGGCTTCGGACGCAACGGCGCCGACTTCTGGCCGGTGTTCAAAGACCAGAAGGGCCGGCGCACGGGAACGCTGGTCAACCGCTACCCGGAGAGCAACTGGGCGCAGCTCAGCGTCAAGACGTGCCTGCTGGCCCCCGGTCCGGAGGGCGCGATCTCGACGGTCCGGTGGGAAATGATGATCGAGGGCGTTCAGGAGAGCGAGGCACGGATCGCTATCGAAAGGGTCCTGCTGGACAAGGACAAGCGGGCCGCGTTGGGCGAGGAGAGAGCGGCGGAGATACAGGCGATACTGGACAAGCGCACCAGGGCGAACGAGTGGGGATGGGAAATCTACGGCTGGTACGTAAGCTCCGGCTGGCAGGAGAGTTCCGCCAGGCTCTATGCCGCCGCCGCGCTGGCCACGTCCGCGACCGCCGGGCTGCCGTCCGGCGGCAAGGAAGGGAAGAAGCGGGAGTAGCGCATGGGGGTTCTACCGCCATTCGCGAAGAAGAAGGCGGAATCCGTATCCCGCCCGTCACGACGGACCGGCCGGTTCGAAGAAAATGCCGATCTTTTACCAAAGGACGGGCCGCGCAAGCGGTTTCGCCGGCGCCGGGGTTCGGGGTTCGCGGCGGACCCGGCGACCCGGAGCGCAAGGTGACAGGGGAGCAATCGCAATTGTTTGCCACCCCGTATATGTGCAGGACGGGGGGGGTGCCGGGTATATGTGGTAGCGCTATGCTGTCCGGCTCGAGCGCACCACTACGAATAACAGCCCCAGCACGAACCCGGCAAACAGGTACGGGCGATCACCTGCCGCGCCCGATGCATGTCCCGCACGGTCTGCGTCCCGTCGCGGCCGCTTCTTCCGTCGTCCTGTAGAATCGCAGGTTCATGGGCGCGGTGCGCAGCGCGTGTGGGCAGGAGCGGCGGTGGTAGACCTCGCCGCTTCCGCCACAGTATGGGAATTCGCTCTCCGGAGGCAGTTGCGCTTCGCTGATTCCCCATATGCCGGCTTTCGCCGTCTTCGCCGCCGTCTCGGCCTTAGCCAGGCGCTCCCGCGATTCAGCTGGCATGGGCGACGGCCCGCCTTCCGCTCTGGCCAACCCCTCCGCCACAAGCGCCTCCTGGACGAATATTTCCTTCCCCGCTCCGTCCGTTACATAAACATCGGCCAGGAGGCGGCCGTAAGCGTCCATGGGAGCCGGTCCAGGAACAAGCCGCACTGTTTTCCCGCCTACCAGCGCGTCGTTCCGCCCGGCGGCCTCTTTCGCCAGCGGCGCCGGGTCCCTTACGAATCTGCCGGTTTCCGGAGCGTTTATGCCGAGGTATCTTACGTGCATCCCGTCGGCCAGCACGATGGTGTCGCCATCTACGACCCGCTGGACGAGCGCCCGGCATCCCGCCGGATAGTTCCACGAAGCCGCCCCCACCGTTTCGGACCGCGCCGGCGCATAGTAAAGGTGCGCGAGAATCGCCGCGACGATCGCGCCGCCGGCGGCGCAGGCGGCGTGCGTAAGTACCGTTTTCGCCGTCATTGCGAAACGCCCCCGTTTGCCCCCTGATCCAGGCGGAGATCGGAAAGGATTCCCCGTGGCGCCGGGTGGGATGAGCGGAAACCATACCCACGACAAAGTAACCGGGAGACTTCCCAGCCAGGTTCGCGGCGCCAGGGAACCGATTCCAGGTACAGCTTACGGGCCGGTCTTCTTCTTTTCCGGATCTTCCAGACGCTGCAGGCGCTGCTGGGCAGAGGTGCGGATGGATTCCTGTTTCGCCTTCCGCACCAGTTCCTCGAGCGTATCCCGGGCCTCCGGGATCATCCCGAGGGTAACGAGGTAATCGGACATGGTCAGCTTCCACATCTCCGCCGCTTCCGGGGTGGCCGTCGAGGAAACCGCCTCTCTGATGGCGGTCAATGCCTCGGACGTACGCTTCCCGGCGTGCAGCGCCAGGGAAAGTTCGAACAGGAGCTGGGCGCGCAGGTTTTTGTCCCTGGCCGTCTCGATGCCGCGGCGGAATGCTTTTTCAGACCAGGCCAGGACCCTGTCGCGATCCTCGCCGGCAAGCCGCGCGCGGAATCTGAAGACGGAGTTGCCGAGCTGCCTGAGGGCCGACGGGTTCGACGCGAGGGCGCCGAACGCCTTCTCGAAAGCCGCCTCCGCCGCCGCGAAGCTCCCCCGCTCCATTCCGATTTCCACCAGCGCTATGCACCCCTGCTCGCTGGCCGGGTTGGCCTTAAGATGCTCGCGCAGCAGTTCTTCGGCCCTCTGATAGTCCTTCCTTTCGCGCAGCGGCTGAAGGGCCTGCTGGACCCAGGTCCAGTCGCCGATGTTGCGCGTGGCGTGGAGGTGCATGGCCGCATCGAGCTTCTCGCGGAACCGTTGCGTGTTGCGTCCGGGCCAGGATTTGTGTTTATTGATCTCCGACTTGAGGCGGTTCACGTCCTCGGCCCGCAGCCGCATTTCGAACGCCTTGTCCTCCTCGCCCAGCTCCATTTCTGGCGGGAACTTCAGGGGTTCTTCGCTCATCCGCAAGGCCCGGACGAAACAATCCACGGAATCGTCTAGGCGCCCGTTGACGAAGTGGTAGTGAGCGAGGTCTATCAGGTGACCGATCCTGTGCGGTTCCGCCCTCGTCAGACCCTCTAGCATCGCCAGTATCCGGTCGCGCATTTCCACGCCTTCGATCTCCGTCGTCTCGCCGGCCCTGACGATGGCGGGGATGACGGCGGAGTCGAAGTTCGTCTTGCGCAGTATTATCTGGTGGCTTCCGGCGGCCACGTTGGAGATCGTGAGCGGAGTGAATCCGGCCATCTCGCCGTCCAGCAGTACCTCCGCACCCGGAACGGCCGTCGAGATGCTTATGGATCCGCCCGGCCCCGGCTGGAGCCTGAACGGTACCGGCCCGCCCCGCGAGAGGTCCACTCTTCGCGCCGCCGGGAGGAACCCGGCCTTCTCCACCCTGACGGCGCGCAAGTCGCCCCCGGCTGGGTCGTCGAGGATGAGCGGGGTACGGCCGGCTATCATCCCGTCAACGTATACCGTGGCACCGGCCGGTTCGCTGGTAATCTCGACGGGTGACCGGGAAGGCAACGCCAGCCCGGTCGGCCCGACCAGGAGAGAAGAATGCCGGGAGAAATACGCGCGCCCGGCCAGGTGTCCGGCCAGGATGGCGAGCACGAACGCCAGCACGGAAGCCGCGAGCACGGCGCCCGGAGGAGCGTCGCCGCCGGCTACGCTGCCGCCGCCCCGACCCGACCCGTTCACGATATTCAGCCTCCTTTCTCCGCCCCAGAAAAGTCGCCGACCGGCCATGGCCATCCGCAGATGTTCGCTGCTCCCCCACTGGCTCCCCTTCCAGATGGGCGGAGGAACCGACGCGGAGGCGGCGGTGCATCTCCGGCCGGACTGCCCGCCCGCCGGGCTATTACCGGCGCGCGGGCGGCCGGTCCCGATCCTATCGTGGCCCCGGCGGCAACGACGGCATCGCGGAAGCGATCTTCTCCCTGAACAGGACTGCGTTCCGGCCCCACTGACTCGAATTCATATGCTTGTTTATCTCAGCCCTGAGTTTCTTTCTGTCCGTCTCGCGCAGCCGCACCTCGATCGCCTTGTCTTCTTCCGACATCTCGATGCCGTCCGGGAACCGGATGGGCTCGGCGGCCATATTATTAGCCTTTACGTAGCAGGCCACGGAATCGTCTATCCTGCCGCATAGGAAATGGTAGTGACCGAGGTCCAGAAGGTGGCCGATCCGCCACGGCTCCGCCCGGATCATACTTTCCAGCATGGCAAGCACCTGGTCGCGCAACTCGACGCCTTCTATGTTAACGGTTTCGCCCGCCTTGACGAAGACCGACATCGCGGCGGCGTCGAAGTTCGTCTTCCTGATTACGACTTCATGCATCCCCGTCCGCAGGCCGGAGACAGTCAGCGGGACGCAGCCGGCCGGCTCCCCGTCTATCAGAACTTCGGCACCGGGCGTTTTCGCGGAGATCCGTATCGCGCCCGACGGCAGCGGGGTCAGGCCGAAGGCAAGGGGGCCGTGCGTCGGGAGCAGAACGGCGCGCACCAGAGGGGCATAGCCATCCTTTTCAAGGCGGAAGACCGAGCGTCCCGACCGCAGGCCGGCGATGGATATCGGAGCTCGCCCCTTGATCTCGCCGTCTACATAGACGCTCGCGCCCGGCGGAGCGCTCGCGACTTCCACCCGTGTTCCCCCTCCAGCCGGCGCATAATCATCCGCGCCCAGCATTGCGCTTCCGGCCGGGCCGCCGCCTCCCGATGGCGCCCCGCACCGGAGGAAGAAGCCTGCCAGGCAGCCGGCCACGACGGCAAGCAGGAAGGCGAGCGCCCAGGCCGCTATCTCAGCCCGCATCGGAGCGGGACCGGAGTATACGACAGGGGAGGAAGTTCCGTCTGCGGCCACGCCAGTATCGCCCCGATTCACTTCCCGTCGCACGGACACGGTATCTCGGCGGGCGCCTCGAAGTCCGGAGATTCGATCTCCTGCCCGCCCTCGCCCGATATCCTGACCCGGCTTATCATGATGCCGCAATCGTAAGTCCAGATCGCCACGCGGTCCCCATCGAGGGGACGCTCATCCTCGAAGGCAAGCTCTCCTCCGGGAGTCCCGGCGAAGAACTTATCCACCCTGAACGAGAGGCGTTTGCCCCGCTTCTCCGCCCGCACATAGAACCAGTGGCGGTGAAAGTTCGTCGTGCGCACAGGTATGCCGCCTCCGAAGGCCGCCACCTCTACGCCGTCGCGCAGGATGTACGATCCGTTGTTACCCATGCCCCCGAACATGAAACAGTAACCCTTGTTCAGGTTTCTGCCGTCGGAGCAGATGCTCACGTTTATGTCGCGAGCGTATTCGTACTTGCCTCCGCGTTCCCCCGTCATCTTTATCCCGGCGAAGAATTCGACCGTCACATCGCCGGGGAACTTCCGCTTGCTCCACAGCACGGCGAGCCTGTTCCGTATGCCCGACTGGTACAGCGGATAATCCAGCGGCCGGAGCGAGAAGAACGACCATCGCGGATCGCACTGCCAGCGATTGGTCACCTCAGCCACCGTGAAACGCCCGGGACGCCAGTCGGTCGGCGCCCGGTTGAACTCGTAGTCGAAGAAGCGGTTCGAGTATATCTTCGTCGCCTCGGCCTTGACCAGCACCCCGCGCGTGTAGTATGCGATCTTCGTTCCATCCTGGGGATTGTCGTCCCTGTAGACGAGCGCCGGGCGGCCGTTGATCGCCCCGACCAGATACCTCCCGCACCGGCGCAGCGACACCGTGGAAACCTCAGGGAAATCGCCGGAGGCGACCGTCTCCTTGCGTACCTCTTCGCCGGCCCGGATCAGCGTCAGCTCGCCGGACTGTATCTGTCCGCGCGCCTGTCCGCCCGGGGCGCAGACGAACGCCGCCTTCAGCACATAACCGTTGTTCTTTCCCTGACCGGTCTTCGATACCGACAACGCCACCTCGAACTTATCCCTCAATATCTCGCGGGTTTCGAGGACCAGTTCGACGTCGCCAGGGAACTGCGCTCTGTGCCACAGCAGGTCCACGGGTTCACCGTCAACGAAATAGGGTTCGCGGGGCGGCCACCATTCGCTCGAAGGATTCGTCCACGCCCTCATGCTCTCCTCGTCCCCGAATATCGCGTTGGTTGTGACCAGCGGTTCCTTTTCCTCGGGGAACTCCACCCGGAAGTGTCCGAATCGCACCTCGCCGCCGCGAGGCGCAGCATGCAGCCCCACGCGACCCGATGCGCGCCCGCTGCGCAGAAGCGTTTCGACGACGGCCTTTTCGCCTCCTTCCTGCGCCCGGGCCCACGCCTTGAGATGCCCCCGCCGCAGCGAAGCGCCGATGGCGGCCCGGCCGTCAGGACCGGGCCGGAACGGCGCCGAATCCTCCACCGCAGGATTTCCGTCCTGCCAGCGTTTGAGCACCAGGCGGGCCCCCGCCGCTCCTTCGTGGCATATCCCGGCCGTGTAGAAACTCGACTCGTCCCGGTAAAGAAGGACCAGCCCTCCGCTCTGGCCCTCTCCGACCGTCACCTCAGCGGATACCTCGCACGCATTCCACGACGGATCGCCGACGATCGCCCTCGATATGTCGCCGGCGCCTTTTTTCCCGCTACCGCAGATCAGCCCGCCTTCCCTGCCGGCGCCGACGATCCACGGTCCGCCCAGCACGTCCCATCCGCGTTCCCTCAGGTCCGCCGTGCCGCGGAACGCATCCTCGATCACTTCGATGTCCTCCACCAGCACGTCATCAACCACCACGTGCTGGCGCATCAGGACCTCCAGACTGTTCATCTTCGATTCCTGGTGCTTCGGGTCCGCGGCTTCCTTCTCGGGCGGCGGCACGTCCGCGTATACGCCGATTCCTCCTCCCGTCAGTCTGGGGTCCGCGGCGGAGAGCACCTCGTGCCCGTCTATCCTGATCGAAGCTTTGCCGTAGAGAACCCGGGCTTCCACTTCGTACCACATGTCCGGTGTGAACCCGCCTTCGGACGAGGCCAGAACTTCCTTCCGACCATCCCTGAAGAGTATCAGTTCCCTGGTCCCCTTGTCGCCGGCGACGCCGGCTATCTGTCCGGCCGCGCCGCCTTCCTCCTTGCGGGGCGCTATCCTAGGCGACCAGCGGAAGAGGGCAAAGTTCGACGGGTCTTTAT
>JAOACM010000200.1 GCA_026417845.1 Planctomycetota bacterium
TTTTCCTCAACGATCATTTCGAGGCTCCCTTTCCCGTCTTCCGCCTCGACCGCCGCCAGCAGTTTAAGATCTCCGACATCCTCCCGGCCGCCGTAGAATCGCTTCGTCTCGTCGCGTTCGTCAGGGCCCGGTATGTATATCTTCGGCGGCTGGACCAGGTCTTTCGGCTGGAGGGGAAACCGCAGCTGCCCGCATACGGGGCATCGCACCCCCGCGGCCGCGTTCGGGACGTACGCCGTGAATTCGACCCGGCGCGTCTCCCCGGAGCCGCCGGAGGGCCCCGGGCAATCTTCATGCACGAAGGGATGGCGCATCGCCTTCACATATACGTTGGTCGGCTTGTGGCGGTAACGGACGGAGACCGGCCCTGAGGAGGCGTCGAGCCGGGCGGGCGGAGTGCCTCCGCCGAAAGGCCCGGCGATACCGGCTCCGGTCTCGATCAGCCAAGGCGCTTCGTCGGAAGACCATCCGCTCTGGAGGCGCGTGTCGGCGATGGGATACCACCCGGCATCCAGGACTTCCGGCGGTTTCCTCAGAATCCGGTACTCCGGGCCGTCTTTGATGTAGAGATCGCCGCCGGATATGAGTATCGTTTCGCCCGGCAGACCTATGAGACGCTTGATGAAATTCCTGACCAGCCTGGGCTTCCTCGGCTCCTCCGGCCGGTAATCCCAATCGCTGTCGTAGCGGAAGACCACTATGTCGAATCTCTCAGGCTCCCCTCCAACCCATGGCAGGCGGGAGAACGCCAGTTTGTTGGTGTATATCCTGTCGCCGAAATCCTCGTGGCCCACGAGGGTGGGTTCCATTGACCCCGTAGGTATCTTGAACGCCTCGAAGACATAGCGTCTTATAAGGAGCGCGGCGGCGAGGGCGAGCGCAAGCGAAAGCGCGAAGTTGACGGCGCTGCCGCGGCGGGCGGCTGGCCGGCCGTCGTTCCGGTCCTCTGAGCCATGCCCGCCTCCACGACCGTCACGATCCGCCGGCGCCGGATGGTCCTTACGGTCATACCCGGGCTGTCCCGCGCGGTCAGCCCGCGGTTCGCCTCCCCGGTCCCTGCGATCCGGCGCCTTCCCGTCCTTCCTGTCGCGTCCGCCACCGGATTTCCCCACGCCTTATTCCTCAATCCATCCGGCCCCCCGACCTTTCCGGTCGGGATCTGGATTCTGCCGGCCGCGCAACGTCTCGCCGTGATGCCGCCGGCGATCCCCCCCGGCGCCGCCAGGAGCTTTTCCAGAAACCCCGGTCTCAGTACTCAGGAATCAAATGAGCCGCCCCTTCCCGCCGGAGATCATCAGACAGGCTATGGAGCCTGCCCGAAAACCTGCCGTCGCGAAGCTTGCGGATCTGCGTTCCCGGCTTCGTGGCGGGAGTTCTTGGACAGGCTCTAAGGTCCCATCCCAATACTCCTGCGGCGCACAAGAGTCCGCTGGCCTCCCGCCGGATTCCAGCCGGAGATTTCCGGACAGGTTTCCCGTTTACCCCCTGACAGCCATGGGCGGCGGCAGCTTCCAGTTGCCCGCCTTCCACCGTTCGAACGAATAGAATGCCGCGATGACGATCGCATGCTGAATATCGCCGGATGCTATAAGCGACGGCACCGCGGCGGCCGGCATCAGCCTGACAGTGATGTCTTCGCCTTCCTCCAGCATCGGAGGGCACTGCGGCGAGGCGCCGAGAGCCACGTAGATATGACAGACGTTGTTCAGGATGGCCGGGTTCGGGCGGACGGAGTGCAGATGTATGAACGCCTGTGCGCTATACCCGGTTTCTTCCATCAGTTCGCGCCTGGCCGTCTCGGCCGGGCTGACATCTCCGGGTTCGACGATGCCGCCGGGAGTCTCCAGGCTGTTTCCCCCTATGGCCGGTCTGAACTGCTCAACGAACACGATCTCGTCCCGCGCCGTCACCGCTATCACGTTGACCCAGTCGGCCCCGTGAAGTACGAAGAAATCGCGCCTTACGTCCGTACTCGGGCTTCTGTAGGTCTTCTTATGGAGCCCGAATATCCTGCAATCGGCCACATGTTCCGATCCTTCCAGCGACCAGGGTAAAGCCATGATGCCTACCTCCCCGTTGCGCGCCCATCCCCCGCCAGAAGGGATACGCTGCATGTTTTTTTGCCCATGCTTGGGCAAAAGAGAAACAGGGACTGCAGCGATCCCAATCCGTCCGCTGCACATGTGCATCGCGAATAATAACAACTCGCATGAACAATGTCCATATCCCTTGAGTCATCAGAATCGTTACGCTCTCTTCCACGCTCTTGACTCCCGCTCCTCCTTCTTTCTCCTTTCCCTGCCACATCTTTGCCTCTGGAACGACTTGCCGTTGCGACATCCCGGTTGCCGCACACCTCACCCCGCTGCAAGGTTTCCCTTGGTACGGCCTCAGTCTTCCTCTCCTGTCTGAAGCACGGCCAGGAACGCCTCCTGCGGCACCTCGACCTGACCTATGCTCTTCATCCTCTTCTTGCCTTCCTTCTGTTTCTCCAGGAGCTTGCGTTTGCGGGTTATGTCGCCGCCGTAGCATTTCGAGAGCACGTTCTTGGCCAGAGGCGAGATGTTCTCCCTGGCGATTATCTTCCCGCCAATGGCTGCCTGGAGGGCGATCTGGAACAGGTGACGCGGGATCTGCTTGCGCAGCTTCAGCAGTATCTTCCGCCCGCGCTTCTCCGCCTCGCTCCGGTGGCAGACGAACGACAAGGCGTCGGCGATCTGGCCGGCGACGAGGATGTCAACTTTAACGAGGTCTTCCGTCTGGAACCCCTCAAGCGTGTAATCCATGGTGCCGTGTCCGCGGGTAAGGCTTTTCAGGCGATCGAAGAAGTCGAAGACCATTTCCGCCAGGGGCACCGAGTAGCACAGCATTACGCGGTTCCTGCCGAGCCATTCCTGGCTGATGAATCTGCCCCGCCGGTCCTCGCACAGCTTTATTACGGCCCCAATGCTCTCGGCGGGCACTATCAGTTGCAGCCGGACTATCGGTTCGCGTATCTCTCTTGCCCTTGATGCGTCAGGAATCTCTCCGGCGCTGTGGGCTTCCATTACGGAGCCATCCGTCATGAGGACCTGGTAGGTTACGGTCGGGGCCGTCTGGATGAGTTCCAGGTCGAACTCGCGCTCGAGCCTTTCTCGGATTATGTCCATGTGGAGCATCCCGAGGAACCCGCAGCGGAATCCGAAACCCAGGGCCTGCGAGTTCTCGGGCTGGAACGTGAACGAGGAATCGTTCAGGTAAAGCTTTTCGAGGGCCCGTTTGAGCGGTTCGAACTCGACGTTGTTGGCCGGATACAGCCCGCAGAACACCATCGGCTTGGCCTCTTTGTATCCGGGCAGCGGGACGGTGGTGCGCGGATCCGCCCGCTCAGACACAATGGTGTCTCCTATCTTGACCTCGCGGACATCCTTGATCGCCGCGGCCACGTATCCGACCTCGCCGGTTACCAGCTCCTCCCGCTGGACGGGCGCCGGCTGGAACCGCCCAACCTCGATCACTTCATAGGTTTTCCCCGAATGGTGCATCCTGATCCTGTCGCCGCGGCGGATGGCGCCATCCACCACGCGGATGTAGGCGATAACGCCCTTGTAGTCGTCGTATTTGGAGTCGAATATGAGGGCGCGGAGCGGCGCGTTCTCGTCGCCGGCGGGCGGTCTGATCCGGCTTATCACCGCTTCCAGCAGCGGGTCTATACCGATCCCTTCCTTCGCGCTTACGCGGAGACTCTCTTCGGGGCGCAGGCCCAGCACCTGCTCCATCTCCTGAAGCGCGATATCTATACGGGCCGACGGCAGGTCTATCTTGTTGATGACCGGGATTATGTCCAGACCGGCTTCGATCGCCTTGATTGCGTTGGCGACCGTCTGCGCCTCGACTCCCTGGCTGGCATCCACCACCAGCAGGGCGCCTTCGCAGGCAGCAAGCGCTCTGGAGACCTCGTAGCTGAAATCCACGTGGCCGGGCGTGTCTATCAGGTTCAGCGTGTATTCGCCATCTGAGCGCGCGTAACGCATCGTCACGGCGCTGGCTTTTATTGTGATGCCCCGCTCGCGCTCCAGGTCCATGTCGTCCAGCACCTGATTCCTGAACTCCCGTTCGGATATGGTGCCGGTCCTGAGCAGGAGCCTGTCGGCCAGGGTGGACTTCCCGTGGTCTATGTGGGCCACTATGCAGAAGTTGCGGATGCGTGCTTTCATGACCGAGCCGAGTATCCCCTTCCTGAGCCTGTTGCGCTATTGGACAGCCAAGGCGGGCATCAGAGTGGACGCGGCGGATGGCGCGCATCCGTTTGTAGATCGCTGCCATCGCCCCGGTTCGTGCGCGCCACCGGTAGCAGCCGCTGTCTGAGAGCGGCAAACAATTACGAACCTTTTGGGGCGGTTTTTCAATCCCCGCCCTTCCGCAGCCTGAGCAGCGCCAGTCCGGCAGCGCCGACGCACCCCATGTCGTCGCCGAGCGCCGCCGGCACGATCCGGATCCTCCGGGCCGGTATCCTCAACGCGCGTGCCCTGACCGTCCGGCGGATCGGACCGAACAGCATCCTCCCCATTGCTGATACGCCGCCGCCTATCACGCATATCTCCGGATTCAGCGCGTTCGCCAGTCCGGCTATTGCTACTCCGAGAATCGCACCGGTCTCTTCTATCACCGACCGGGCCAGCGGGCATCCGGCCTTGGCAGCGGCAGAGACATCGGCTGCCGTAAGTCTGTCAGAAGGTATCTGCCGCAGCGGGCTGTCCGGATGCCCTCCCGCAGCCAGACGGTCCAGCGTCCGGGCCACGATGCCTGTCGCCGAGGCGTACGCCTCGAGGCACCCCACGCTCCCGCAGCTGCACAGCCTGCCCTCCAGTTCCACCGGTATGTGCCCCAGGTGGCTCGCGGTATCGTCTATCCCCTTAAGAGGCTCGCCGTTCAATATTATGCCGCCGCCGACGCCGGTCCCCAGCGTAAGGATGAACATGCACCCCGCGCCCCTGCCGGCGCCCTTCCAGTACTCCCCGTACGCTGCCGCTATGGCGTCGTTCTCCAGGAATACCGGCAGGCCCGTCATCCTCCGCATCTCGCGCGCCACATGCACGTTTTTCCATTTCAGATTCGGCGTCTCGACTATCACGCCGGTCCTGCTGTTCAGAGGACCGGGAGCGCCGACGCCGATCGCCAGCACGTCCCTCTTCCCCGCTCCGGCTTCGTCCGCGATCCTGATCGCCAGCTCGCTCATCCGCTTCAGCACCGCGGGCGCCCCGCCGCGTTCGTTCTCCGTCGGTATCTTCGCTCTCCTGACGACCCTTCCGTCGGCCCGCAGCGCCGCCCCCTTTATGTTCGTCCCGCCCAGGTCAATACCGATCAATATCCTGCCCATGGCGACTCTCCATCCGGCCTCTGTTCCGCCGGGGCGCGCGACTCCCGGCGCGGGAACCCCGGAGCGCCCGTGTTTTCCAGGAGCGGTCCGCTTCAGTCCCGGTCCCCGCCGCCGCGTCCGCCCCCGAGACCCAGCAACCGCGCAAACGCCGCGCGGAATGCCGCCAGCGCCCTGTACCGGTGGCTGATCGAGTTCTTCAAAGCAGGCGGCGCCTCCGCCAGCGTCATCCCTATCTCGGACGCGAAGAATACCGGATCGTACCCGAACCCCCCGCTCCCGCGCAGCGATTCGGTTATCTCCCCCTCCACCGTCCCTCTGAAAAAGAGCGTCGGTTCCCCCGGCCGCGCGAAGGCTATGACGCACACGAAACGCGCGCCTCTCTTCCCCTTCGGAACTCCCCTCATGCACTCGAGGAGTTTGCGCCTGTTAGCCTCGTAGTTTCCATCAGGCCCGGCATACCTCGCCGCATGTACTCCGGGTTCCCCTCCGAGGGCATCCACGAACAGGCCCGTATCGTCGGCTATCGCCCACTGTCCCGAAAGGTCGCGCGCCGCGACAGCCTTTATCTCTGCGTTGCCCTCCAGCGTCGCGCTGTCCTCGACAGGGTCGAACCGCCCGTAAGCCGCCGCGGGCCTTATGGAAACCGGCAGACCCGCCAGGATGGCTTCGATTTCCCCGAGTTTGTCCGGGTTCCCGCTTCCGATAACCAGGACGCGCCCGTTCATGAGCCCGTAAGCTCCGCGAGATTCCCGGCGCCTATCGCCTGCATCTGGTGGGCAAAAAGCTGGGCGATGCCCTTGTGGGCCAGGGCGAGCATGCCGTCGAGCTGCCCTTTGTCGAAGGTTCCGTGCTCCCCGGTGCCCTGCACCTCGACAAATCTCCCCTCCAGCGTCATCACGACGTTGAAATCCACCTCGGCCCGTGCATCCTCCTCGTAGCACAGGTCCAGCCGCTGTTCGCCGTCCACGATCCCGACCGAGACCGCCGCGACCTGGGTGGAAAGAGGCGGCGAGGAAATCTTACCCTCCCTCTTGAGCTTCAGGAGCGCGCATGCGAGCGCCACCATCGCGCCGGTTATCGCCGCGGTCCTGGTTCCCCCGTCGGCCTGAAGCACGTCGCAGTCCGCGATGATGGTCCTTTCGCCAAGCGCTTCGAGTCTCGCCGCGGCCCTCAGCGACCGCCCGATCAGCCGCTGTATCTCGACCGTGCGCCCGTCCTGATGGCCGCGCGATCCCTCGCGGGGCTTGCGCTGCCTGGTCGAGCGGGGGAGCATCCCATACTCGGCGGTAATCCACCCCTGCCCCTTGCCCTCAAGGAAGGGCGGGAGCGTCTCCTCGACGGAGGCGGTGCATATGACCCGCGTCTCGCCGCAAACGATGAGGCACGAACCCTCAGCATAAGGCATGACGCCCGGCACCATCTGCACCGGGCGCAGTTCGTCCGGCCTCTTTGCCATGACGCCCCTCCGTCCGCCAGGCGCGACGGATATCCCGCAGCGTCCGTCGTACCCGCCACCTGGCCCGCTCCGGGCAGCCTGCGGGTGCTGAAACGCCTCCCTCGCGCAGTCGCCGAAATATATAACGGCGGCGGCCCGGAAATCCACTGCCGAACGCCAGCCGGGAGCCGGCATCATCCGCTCCTAACCGAATCCTTGACTTGCGTGAATATTTATGGTATAAGGGGAGTAATGAAAGTATTGGGGGCAGGTAGTTGCAATTCGAATATGGGGGGGATTCGATATGGCTGATTCCGATCCTGACCGTCCGAAAGTTCTCCAGACATATGGCGGGGTGCAGGAGAAGCCGGCGCCGGCATCTATGGGCGTTCCCCGAACAGTTTCTGCCGGGGAATCCCTGGATTGCGCGGATAATTTCACCTTCCGGCTGGTAAAGCGAGGCAACAAATACTATTTTCAGGACGTCAAAGTCACGCCACCTCTGGCCAATCACGAGGAGGCCGCACTGGTGCAGCGGTGGCTGGAGGGCAGGGCGCTGGACGAGATAAATACCGAGGAGTTCGCCGAGGCCTTCAGCGGGGCAGGGCGCTGCTCCGGGCTGCAGACCGTAATCGCCCACCTGAAGGAAATGTTCTCCGACTGATCCGATATTTGCCGACCGATCCGCACAGGAAAAGCCGGTATCAGTCCGCCCAAGCTGGGACGCTTATCAATTACCCTGTCTCGACCCCGTCCAAGCTCCCGTCCGGATGGCTTTGTTATGCCTTGGGCTTTGCCATATAAAATTGTAACGCCTTGATTCGTAATAGCTTGCGACATACTATTCCGGCGATGATATCTACACGCAACGTATTGT
>JAOACM010000201.1 GCA_026417845.1 Planctomycetota bacterium
CCCGGATACATGTCGCCTGAGCAGGCTTCCGAAGCCAGGTCCGCGCGCAAGCCGGCCGACGTGTTCAGCCTGGGTGCCACGCTGTACGCGCTTTTTGCGGGGCGGGCGCCTTTCGCGGGCAGCTCGCTGGTGGCGGTATTGGACGCGACGCGGCACAGGCCGCACGAGCCGATACGGAAGCTGCGGCCGGACGTGTCGGAGGTAACGGAGAGGCTGCTGGACATATGCCTGTCGAAGGAACCCGCGTCGCGCTATCCGGACGCATCCGCCCTGCTGGAGGCGCTGAAGATATGCCGCGCCTCCGTGGGACGTCCGGCGGCGGAGGCGGAGACGCTGCTGCGGGTCAGCGCCCTGGCGAAAGCGGCTGAAGTCGGCGCGCCCGTCGAGACGCCCGCTCCGCCGGGTGCGCCGCCCGGTCCCCCGCCGGAGGAGGGCTGCGCCCGACCTCCGCGTCGGGCGGCAGCGCCCGACTCCCATGTCGGGCGCGATGCGTCCGGGATGGAACCAGGACGCCACCCTGCAGCGCCCGGCCTCAGCGCCGGGCGCGAAGCGGATGCCGCCGGGCATCCGCGCGGAGAAGGACGTCCGTGGCGGCGTTGGCTTATTCTTGCGGCCGGGCTGGGGCTGATCGCGCTTCCAGCCGCCGCCGCGGCGGCCATGTACCTGATCGGGTTCACGCTGGGGCTTTCGGAGCTTGCCGTCATGTCCGTTCCGGCGCTGGCCGGTCTGGCCGCGATTATGGCATGGGCGATCCTGAGCGGGCGGCGCGTTGCGGCGGCGGCGTTCGCGTGCATTCTGCTTGCGGCAGCCGGGAGCGCCGGCTGGTATTTCCTCGCCGGTCCCGGCGCGGCTGCGATATTTGGCCCGCCAAGGAGCAGGATGGCGGATGAAGCCGCCGAGGCGGAGGCCGACGCGAAGGCATGGGCGGCGGCAGAGCGGGCGTTGGAGGAGGCCGGCGGGGATCTGGTCCAGCGGCGGGCGGCGCTGGAGGCGTACCTTGCGGCGCGGCCGGTCGGGGCGCGGGCCGCCGACGCGCGGGCGATGCTGGCCGCGGCGAGGAAGATAGAGGAGGCGTGCGCCGCGTTGACCGCGGCGATCCCCGTGGCGCTCGAGGCGAAGAGGAACGGCGAGTGGCGTCAGGTCCTGGACGCGCTCGAAGGCCCTCTGGCGGCGATGGGAGAATACCGCCATCCGGCGCGGCCTGCGGCGGAGGCGCTTGCGCGGCAGGCGCGGGAGGAGCTGAAGAAGCGGAAGGACTTCGCGGACAGGCTGCGCGAGGCGCAGGAGCTTCTGGCGGCCGAATCCTTCGAGGAGGCGAAGGCGGCCTTCGTGGCGGCGTCAGCCGTCTGGCCCGACGCGCCGCCCGCCGAGGCGAAGAAGGTTGCCGACGGGATAAGGGCGGCGCAATCCGGCGCGATGGAGAAGCGCTATCGCGCGGCAATGGACGCCGGGAGGGCGGCGCTCGCGGCCGAACGGTGGGCGGATGCCGAGGGCCGGTTCGCGAAGGCGCTGGAGGAGAAGCCGGGGGACGAGGCGGCCGCGCGGGGGCTGGCCGGGGCGAAGGCGGGGGCGGAGAAGGAACGCCTGGCGGAGGCTGGGCGGCGGGCAAAGCAACTTGAAGACGAAACTTCCGATCCGCCGAACATCAACAGAATTATGCTTGTATCAGGAACTCTTAATGGCATCCGGATAGACCCATCATCTCCGGTTATCAGAGTATCAGCTGGCACACGTATTACCGGTTCGATTTTAGTAAGGGTGCTTAATCGAATGCCACCCGCCGCCATAGCTCCTGTAGCCGCAACCCCCACTTGGGGTAATCCGCAAACGAATTACTGGAGGGTAAGTCCGCACGTTAGCATAGGAGAGACGATGCAGACCGTCAAAGTTGATCTCGCCGCCCCTGAGAATACCGGAACGTACTACATCGCCGTTGCTATGGCCGGAACCTACAACATCGAACAGATACTGTCTGGCACACATCCCGCATGGGAAGCTGACTGGAAGCGAGGCAACAAGGTAGCTCTTCAACCACACGAAGTGTTCGAGAGGGCGATAAGGCGCGGCTGGGTATATTTCGACTGGCACAGTCCCGAGGGAGCTAAGAGAGGCACCCTAGCTCTTACAGCCGTCCGAATAGAGGTAGAAGCAAGGAATTAACCTAACGACTCCCAACTTATCCCGGCCTTGGGCGACGGTGTGAAGCTGGAACTCGTGCTGATACCGGCAGGGAAGTTCACAATGGGAAGTCCCGAGGGCGAGAAGGACCGTGATAACGACGAGACGGAGCACGAGGTGACGATAACGAGGCATTTTTATATGGGGAAGTATGAAGTGACCGTGGCGCAGTTCGAGCAGTTCGTGACAGCTACGGGGTACAAGACGGATGCGGACAAGGCAGGTTGGGCCTATGTCTGGACTGGCAAAGCGTGGGGAAAGGTGCCCGACGCGAAATGGCGTAAGCCTGGCTTCAAACAGGGGGCGGATCATCCTGTATGCGCAGTCAGTTGGAACGACGCGAAAGCGTTCTGCGAATGGCTCGCCAGGAAGACGGGAAGGTCGGTGCGATTGCCCACGGAATCGGAATGGGAGTATGCGGCGCGCGCGGGAACGCGCACGGCATATCCTTGGGGGGACTGCCCGGACGCCGGCAAGGGTTGGGAAAACGTGGCTGACCAATCTTTTAAGCGGAGGTTTACGGGTTGGAGGACGTTCAGTTGGGATGATGGATACGTGTTCACAGCGCCGGCAGGCAAGTTCAAGGCGAATGGCTTCGGACTGCATGACACGGTGGGGAACGTGGGGGAATGGTGCGAGGACTGGTACGGGGAATATCCCAAGGAGGCCGTCGTTGACCCACAAGGTGCTGCACAAGGCGTCTCCCGTGTTCTTCGGGGCGGCTCGTGGTTCAACTACCCGAGGGCCTGCCGTTCCGCGAATCGGAACCGGAGCGGACCTGGTGACCGCTACGACATCTTCGGGTTTCGGGTAGTGGTTGTTGTTTCGCGCTGAGACCGGGCCGTTTAGTCCTTTAGTTCTTTGCACTTTTGTCCTTTTGCGGGGGGATTGAAAGGGGGGCGGAGCCCCCCTTTCCGCGCCGGCAGCGCCCGACCTTAAGCCTAGGGCGGCAGCACCCGACCTCCGCGCCGCTCAGGGCCGGGGCTGCTTCCATTCCTGTTCGGGGTTTCTGGAAATGCTCTTCGCGTCTTTGGATGTTACTTCGAGCCCCCGGGCGCGTCCTTCGCCGGCTCCTTCGGGACATCCGGGGACTTCTCTTCCGCCTTCGCCTTTCCCCCGGGTTCCTTCGCGTCTTTCGATGTCTCTTTCGCGTCCCCGGTCTCCTTCTTGGCTTCTTTCGACTCTTCCTTTCCGGGCGTTTCCTTAGGGGCTTCCTTCGGCGGCGGTTCCGGCAGCGGCGCTCTTATGACCGGCGCCTCCGCCACCTTCTTCGCCGCTACGAAATAATCCTCGCCCTTCTTTTCGACCACGCCCGTCACCACGACCTTTCTGCCGAGCATCTCGTTGCAGATCTTCGCGACATCGCCGGATGCCTCGACGAAATACAGGTCCTTCAGTGCATCTCTTATCTGGCAGCAGGCACCTTCCTTCGTCGTCTTCTCGAGGACTCCCGTTATCCTTTCCTCCGCGGCCCTGGAAAGTCCCGTCTGCAGAACCGCCATTGCCAGAAACGACGCTGCCGGCAATCCGATCCTCATGGCCACCCTCCTGTCCAAACGACCGTCCGCCGAGATCAGTCCCCCGATTCCCTTTATAAAGCAGGACGATCAATATACCATTTCCTTCAAAGCCGGCAATGCGTGCCGCGGGGCGGACCGGCCGCGCGTCACGCCGGATATTCGGAGGCCGGGCCGATGATTACCATAACTGTCTGCGTGGGAAGCTCCTGCCACATACGCGGCGCCAGAGATATCATACGCCGGTACGCGGAGATAATCGAACGGGAGAAACTGGGAGGGCTGGTGGAGCTCAAAGGGTCCTTCTGCATGGACCGCTGCACGGAGGAGGGCGTAAACGTGCGCATCGGGGAGGAGTTTTTCAGCATGCCCGACGCGGACTGCGCCGAACGCATATTCAGGGAGAAGGTTGCCGCCGCGCTGGGCGACTCGGGAGAGGGACCGGCGCGTGGGGAAGCCGGGAGGGCCGGCGGGATGGCCGGCGGAGCTGGCGCGTCTGCCGCGGAGGGAACGCCGGAAGGAAGAGAAGAGGCGGAAGGCGAAGACGGCGGCGGCAAGGTCCGGGACGTGGAGGAAAGACCGGGAGGAAAGTCCGGCGCCTGATCTTCGCGCCGCCGGCCGGTCGCCGCGACGGGAGATATCCGCGTGATTCGAGTCACGGCCAAGGACTGCCGGGATTGCTACAAGTGCCTGAGGGCCTGCCCGCTCAAGGCGGTGCGCATCCGCGAGGGGCACGCGGAGGTGGCGCAGGACCGGTGCGTGTACGACGGCCGATGCATACCGGTATGTCCCCAGGGCGCCATGTACGCCCGCGAGTCCGTGGAACCGGTCAGGGGGATACTGTCGGCGGGAGGCGAAATCGCGGCGAGCGTATCGCCGATCGCCGCGCTGGCCTTCGGAGGCGCCGGGGGGATGGCCGGACTGGAACGGATGCTGCGCGGGATGGGATTCGGCAGGGTCGAACCGTCCTCGAAAGCCGGACCTTTCCTCGCCGGGGCTTATACGGATCTTTTGCGGCGGATGCCGAAGCCGATTATAGCGAGCCATTGCCCGGCGGTGGTGCTCCTCGTCGAAAAGCACTTCCCGCATCTGATCCAGCGCCTGGCGCCGCTGGCGTCGGTATCGGTCGTCCACGCGAGGATGCTGCGCGCCTCGGGCGGCGTGCATACGCGCGTGGTGCGGATCGGTCCGTGCCTGGCGGAAAAGGCCGAGTCGGAAGGCAAGGAAAGCGACAGGCCGGAAGGGGCTCCCGACGCCGTCGTTACGATCGGCGATCTCAGGAAATGGCTCGCGGGCGAAGCCGGGCGGCTGGAGGATGGAACCTCGGGGGCCGCGGGCCCGGCCGGGAGCGTCCGACTCGAGGGCACAGTCAGGCTGGACCTTGTCGGCGGGCTTACCGAGCTTCTGCGCAGGGCCGGCATCCTGGACAGGAGGCGGGCCGTGGTGGCTACCGGTCTGGAGGCGTGCATAAGGCTCCTGTCGTCCTTCGCCGAATTGTCCGATTGCGATCTTGCAGACCTGATGGCCTGCGACGGCGGCTGCGCCGGCAGCCCGTTCCGCGGCTCCGCGGCGCCGGCTGCCCTTTGCACCACGAGGATGCTGCGCCTCGAGCCTGAGGATGCCGCCATATCGTCCGCGCCGGCCCCCGCCGATGTATCCCGGATTTTCAGCGACAGGAGTTTCGCGGCGCCGATGCCGGATGCGTCGGAGCGGGCGAGGCTGATGGCCGAGCATACATCGGGCCTCCACTGCGGCGCGTGCGGCTTCGACAACTGTGCCCAGAAGGCCGCGGCGCTCCATCAGGGCATGGCCGAGGTCGAGATGTGCATGCCGCTGATGAGACGGAAGGCCGCCCATGCCAGCGCCGTGCTCGAGCACACCCCGAACGGGGTCCTCATGGTGGACAGGGATGCCCGCATCCAGTTCGCCAATCCGGCCTTCAGGCGGATGTTCCGGTGCGGAGAAAGCCCCCTTTCCGGCCGCCCGGCGAAGGAGTTTCTGCGTCTGGAATGCTTCGAGGAGGCCATAGCCTCCGGGAAAGCGGTCTCCTTCAGAACGTGGATATCCGAACACAATCTCGGCGTCAGGGCCGGGATATTCCCCATAGCGGGTGGGGACCTGTTCGCCGGCATATTCGTAGACGTCACCGAGGAAGAGGAAGCCCGGCGGACACTCAACGTAGTCAGGGCCCAGACGCTCGAGAGGGCCAGGCAGGTCATCCACCAGCAGATGAAGACGGCGCAGGAGATCGCCGGGCTCCTCGGCGAAACCACCGCCGAGACGAAGGTCCTGCTGTCGCAGCTGAGCGACCTGTTCAGGCGAGAGGATCGCCCGTGAAGGTCTACTACGAGTGGGCCGCGAAGCAGATCGTCAAACGGGGCGAGGAACTCTGCGGCGACAGCATCGCCGTATCGCGCCGTCCGGACGGCATCGTGGCGGTGCTCTCCGACGGCCTCGGCAGCGGCGTCAAGGCCAACATCCTGGCCACGCTGACGACCAGGATAGCCTCGCACCTTCTGGAAAACGATATTCCGCTCGACGAGGTCGTCCAGACGATCAGCGAGACCCTGCCGGTATGCCGGGTGCGCCGGATCGCCTACAGCACGTTCCTGATAGCGCGCATGGGGACGGACGGTTCGCTCAGGCTCGTCGAATTCGATACGCCGCCGGCCTTCTTCCTGCGCGACGGCAGGATAGTCCCGCTCGATTACGGGAAGCGCGAGGCCGACGGGAAAACCCTGCGGGAGGCCGCGGCGAACGTGCGGCCCGGTGACTGGCTGGTGCTGGTAAGCGACGGGGTCGTAAATGCCGGTATCGGCGGCGCGCATCCGCTGGGCTGGGGGTGGGATCAGATAGCCGCGTTCATCGAGCGGTGCGCGGCGCGCGACATATCGGCCGACGAAATGGTCGGACGCCTGGCGGACGCGGCCGGCGAACTCTACGCCGGCCCGCCGGGCGACGACGTGACGATCGCGGCCGTCAAGGCCAGGCGCGTCCGGTTCGCGACCGTCATGGCCGGCCCCCCGAAAGACAGGACGCGCGACGGGGAGGTCGTCGAGGCCCTGATTTCATCGCCGGGCCGCAGGATCGTCTGCGGGGGTACGACGGCCCGCATAGTCGCCGCCAGGACCGGCCGGGGCCTCGAAGTGGACCTGGACACAATGACCCCGGACGTCCCCCCAATGGGTTCGATCGCGGGCGTAGACCTGGTCACCGAGGGCGTGCTGACCCTCACGAAAACGCTGGAGCTGGTGCGTTCCGGCGTTTCCCCGGGCAGACTTGCCTTCGGGAAGGACGGGGCGAGCCGTCTGGCCGGCATGCTGCTTTCCGCAGACGTCATCCGGCTCCTGGTCGGCCAGGCCATCAACCCCGCGCACCAGAACCCCGATCTGCCATCGAACCTCGGCATCAGAAGCCGCATCATCCTGGAACTGGCAGAAGAACTGCGGAAGCTCGGCAAACAGGTTTCAGTCGAGATGTACTGAAAGCCCTCGGCCTGCGGGCCGTATCCGCTCCCGGTCCCTGCAAGCCCGGATCGGACATGTCTGCCGGCCGATGGGTCCGTACGCGGCGGCCGCTATTTCTTCTGCTTTTCGCGGATCAGCGTTTCCAGATAATCGGCTTCGCGCTTCATGTCCTTGTCGTCCGGGAACCTGGCCAGGGATATCCGGGCCGCTATCCTGGCCTGCTCGTAAGCTTCTTTCCGGAATGCCTCGTAGACGACATTGAAGTAGTGCGGCTTCGGGGCCACGTAATCCGCGAATTTCCTCATCTGCGCCTCAAACTCCGACGGCGTCATCAGCCACGCCGCCTCTCCCAGCGCCTCCGATATTTCAGCGTACAAACGACCCCAGTCTTTCTCCTTCGCGACCTTGAAGACATCCTCGATGTCCTTCCAGCCCTTGACTATCGCCGCTCTGTAGATACGCATGGCGAGCAGGTCGTACTCCATCGAGGCGAGCGAACCGTACTTG
>JAOACM010000202.1 GCA_026417845.1 Planctomycetota bacterium
CGTCAGATGTGTATAAGAGACAGGCCGGGAGAGGATGTCCGTCAAGCGTTACGGTGCCGGAAATAACGTAGCTGTTGTAGACGGTGAATATGAGCGGGAAGCGCCACTGGCGACCTGCGGAATCTGAAACGGTCATCGTAAAGGTTACATCGTGCGGCGTTGGCGTGCTTGCGGCGACATCGAAGAGGAAGTCCGCGGAGGCCGTGGCCATCGCGCCGGGGGCGATGTCGCCGTAGGACGCCGAACTCCGGACGACGGTCACATACGGATCGGCGGAGGCCAAGGCGAGCGCAGCCGTGACGCCGGGGGCGGCTTCGACGCCCCTGTTCTGGATCGGCGCCCTGACGGCGATGCGTTCGCCGGGGTTGATATAGCCGTCGCCGTTGCCGGAAGCCCCGCCGGTATTGCCGTCGTTGGCCGCGATGTTCACGGGCCGCGGGTAGGGCCCTTCCGACGACCGGAGGGCGAAGTGAGCGTTCAGGCGGCCGTTGGTCTGCGTGGATCGTTTGAAGGCGTCGGCCGGCATCGGATCTGTGCTCCACAGAACCTGCTGTCTGATCTGCGCGGCGCTCATGCCCGGGCGGTAAGCCTTAAGCAGGGCGCAGACGCCGGCGACGTGCGGAGTGGCCATCGAGGTGCCGCTGATGGAGCAGTAGTCGGTCGTGATGTTGCGGCCGGCGTTCTTGTAGGCCAGCATGGCATCCGTCCACCAGGTCGGGAACGTGCTGTAGATGGAGACGCCCGGCGCCGCCAGGTCCACAGATGTCGGGCCGTAGTTGCTGAATGTAGCGTAAGCGTCGCGATGGTCGCTGGCGGCTACGGCGATGATGTTCGGATTGTCGTAGGCCGCGGGGTATATGGGATAGGTATCTATGTTGAGGCCGGTGTTGCCGGCGGCGGCGACGAACAGGATGCCCCTGGCGCCGGCATCGGCGATGGCGTCCTTCAGGGCCTGATTGAATGTGCCGCCACCCCACGAGTTCGACGTCAGAGACACGCCGAGCCTGGTGGCGTAGTAGACCGCCTCCGTCGCGTCGGAAGCCCAGCCTCTGCCGTTCTTGTTGAGAAACTTCAGGGGGACTATGGAAACGTCCCAGTTGACCCCGGCGACGCCGACGCCGTTGTTCCCCTTCGCGCCGATGGTTCCGGCGCAGTGCGTCCCGTGGAAGTGGTCGTCCATCGGATCGTTGGTGTCGTCGCAGAAATTCCAGCCGCGCCAGTCATCCACGAAGCCGTTGCCGTCGTCGTCTACCCCGTTGCTCCGCTTATCGCGCCCCTGCGCGTCCGTACCGGTTTCGCCCGGATTGGTCCAGATGTTGGGAGCGAGGTCCGGATGGTTGTAATCCACGCCGGTGTCTATGACGCCGACCAGGACGCTTTTGCTCCCCTTGCACAGGTCCCACGCCTCCGGCGCGTCAATATCGGCGTCGGATGAGCCGCCCGTCTGGCCCGTGTTGTGCAGCCCCCAGCAGCTGGCGAAGGCCGGATCGTTCGGGAAGGTCTCCATCGTGCGCACGAGGCAGTCGGGTCCGGCGTACTCGACGGTCCGGGCTTCCGCCGCATAGGCAGCGACGGCTTCCGGCACGGCGTCCACGTTCACGCCCGCGCCTGGCGGGACTGGAGCAGGAGGCATGGCCCGGTCGCGGCTCAGGGGCACCTCGACGATGTAAGTCCCCGGTCCGGGAATCCGAAGCTTTCTGACGATCTTCGCGCCGTATCTACCGTTGATCGCCGCCAGATCTTCCTCCGTGGCGCCTTCCTTCAGCTTAACGACGAAGCGATTCGCGGCCGTCTCCAGGCGCCTGACGACCTTCCGTCCGTCCGCCGCCGGACCGACCGGATCGGGCGCGAGCACGTCCTCCACGCGGACGAACGGATGCTTGCCGCCGGTCTTGTATATGCGGACCCTGGTGATCCGACCCCGTTCGTCCGGCTGTGTCTCCTTTTCGGCGATCACGGGCGAGTCTGCGTAGGGATCGGGTTTCCCGTCTGGAAGCGCCTGCGGGACATCCGCTGCTTCCCGGACGCCCGCCGGATGATCGGGAACGACGGCATCCCCCGCCGGGGCGGGCGAAGCGGGCCGCCGTACGTCCATCGCGCCAGGGACGGCCGTTGCGCCGGGCCGGGCCGGCGCGCCCGATGCGGGTCTCCGGTCTGACGCGGACGGCGCGGCCGGTACGGCCGGCTCTGCCGGGGCCGCGACCGTCGGGGCGGCTGTCCGCCGCTCCGGAGCCGCCGCGACCGGACGGACTTCCCGGTCCGCTCCGGGGCGCGCCCGCTGGCTCAACAGCAACGCGCAACCTATCGTCAGCACCAGCAGGCATATTCCCATCGCCGGAGTCCTGGCTGTCCGAATCATGCTTCTTCCTCCATCCCAGACATCGCTTCGCGCCCGCGCATCGGCCGCTTTCCTCAGGACGGCCCCGCGGCCGCGCGCGGCGGGAATCGCGGCCCCGCCGGGAACCGCTTTATGCCCGCCGTTTCGGCGTCATTCGCCTTGACATCACCTCCGCTTCCGGCAAACTCAAAACGAAAGGCCGGAGCGGCGGGCATTGCGCCCGTCTCTTCGGTTCGCGGAGCCCGCCGCTCAGGTCGCCAAACCAACCGGCGGGTTCTTTTTTTCCGCGCCGGACGCTGAAGCGTCCGGTTGCCCCTCCTCATTCCGGCCTGAATCGTTCGTGAGGCACGCTCGCGGCTTTCAAGCCTCTCTTCGCCGCCTCCGCCAGTTTGCCCTCCAAGAAGCTCTGGAATTTCCGGACCTCCTCCGGTTCCAGCTCCCGCAGTTCGACCTCCTCGAGATGGTATCGCACGAATGCGCAGCCGATGCGTCCGGTCGGATATTCCTTCTCGTATTCCGTCAGGCCCCCGAAGACGTCATCTATGAAACCGAGCTTGTAACGGCCCAGGAAAACGATACGGACGGTTGTCGTCCGTCGTCCGGTCTCCCCTCCGGGTTCGTGGTCTGGGTCGTTCCACCGCCAGAGCTTTCTGGCCACTGGCCCTTCGGTGCCGGCCCAGTCGGCGCTGAAGGAGGCGTCCCCGGAGGAGATCCCCTTGAGGACCAGAATCATTGGGCGAGGGGGGATTTCACAGGGGAGGAGGAAGGCCGAGGCGTTCTCAAATATCCGGCCATGTGATCGCACGGAGCCTTCCGGGATCATGCGGCCGATGCCGTCGGCGTCGCGTTCCCAGCGCCAGGAACCGATGACGATCTGCAGTTCCTTCGCCGCCTCGGCGTTATCTCTGAAGGTCCAGCGGCGATGGAGCTTTTCCCCCCTGGCGACGGCATCCGCGGCGCCTGTCGGCGCTGCCGCGGCGCCCCTTCGCCCCGGCGGAGGGGGGGATGACGGGCTGTTGAACAACACCAGGGCGCACGCGGCGAAAACCCCGGCGGCCGTTACGCCCGCGCCCCACGCGGCGCCCGAAACCGCCCTCTTCTTCGCGGAAGCCAGGGATCGCATCCTGGCCGAGACTTTTGCGGCGTATTCGGCGGCCAGCGCCGGGTCGGATGCCAGCCGTTCCAGGGCCGCGCGCATGGCCGGCGGGGCCGGCGGCAATGGCAGGGACGACAGGGCGCCGCTTACGGCCAGCGGCGTCGCCGCGGCATAGCCCTGCGCGACCATTATCCGCCGCAGCTTCTCCAGGCCGCGGTTGACGCGGCGGGAAACGGTCATTTTATTGCTGCCCAGTATCTCCGCTGCCTTCTGAAGAGAAAAGCCCTGCTCGCAGCACAGGCTGACCGCTTCCCGCTCTTCCGCAGGGAGGCTGTCGAGAAAGGCTCGGGCCGCCCGGGCTATCTCCTCGCCGGCGGCGGCAGCCGTGTCCGTCGCATCCACCGAACGCGGCGCGGCCTCCGCGAACATCTGTTCCCGCTTCTTCCTGTTTTTTTCGCTTCTCAACAGCATCAGCGCCTGCCTCCGCACCGCCGCCAGGAAACATCTCCGCATATGCTCCTCCCCGCCGCATTGCGGCGGATGGCGGAGAAAAGATGCGTAGGCCTCCTGGACGGCGTCCTCCGCCAGAGAAGGCGATCTCGTGGCGCGCAATGCCACCCAGTAGGCGCGCTGCGCCTCGTCTATAAGGCGGGAGGCGTCGAACGCATTGCCAACCGCCCCTTCATCCGGCACGACTGTCTCCTTATACCGCTCCACCCGTGCTCAGACGTTGCGACTGCATCTGCACGGCGCACCCCGGGACCCCAGCCTTTCATTATGTAATTTGCAGCGCCAAGCGATTCGTAACGCCAATTTTGGAATTCCCGACAGGGCCGCCAGCTCCCACCACAAGATTGCCAATGAGATATCGCGGCCCGTCCCCGCGACAAAACCGCCCGAATCGCCCCGTACTTCCAAGCTTCCAGGCTCCGGACGCCGGACGGGATTGCGCAGCTCCCGACCCGCTGGTAGCATATTCCCGCGATCGCCAGGCAGCGAGCCCTGTTCGCGGAGCGCCCGGCGCGGAGGGATATCGCATGGCATTCGGTGGCGACCTTTCGAATATAAGCCTCGCGGACGTATTCCAGAACCTGTTCAATAACAGGCAGACGGGAACGCTCACCGTCTCCGCCCAGTCCGGCTCGTTCGTCGCCATGCCCGACGAAAAATCGCCCGAGAGGCATGTGTTTTTCAGGGAAGGGAAGGTGGCTATGTACAGCGCGGGGCGGGGAGTGCCGACTCCGCTCGGCAGATATCTCGTCGCCCGCGGACTGCTGCACGCCTCCGACCTCCAGGATCTGGAATCCCGGCGGGAGAAAGGGATGCCGCTGGCTTCGGCGGTCGTCGCCGCCGGGCTTACCGACGCGATGAACGTCGCCCAGACCCTGCGCGAATACGCGATGGACGAGATATGCGACCTGTTCATGTTGCGGGCGGGGAGCTTCCGGTTTGTCGAAGGCGAACCTCCGGAGGGGCTGTTCGACGGCGAGATGGCCGCGACGGGCCTCACGCTGGAAGTGAACGAGGTGATAATGGAGGCGGCCCGCCGGGCCGACGAGCTCGGCCGGCTGGGACAGACGATAGGCGGACTCGGAGATATCTACATCCCGGTGGCCGGACCGGCCGGGGATGCTGGCATCGAAGACCCCGACCAGCAGTACGTGGCGGCGCTGATGAACGGGCGCCGCGATCTGGCGGACATAATCCGCGAAGCGGCGATCGGCCGCTTCAGGACGCTGCGGGCCGTGGCGGAACTGGCGAGGGCCGGCCGCGCGCGGGTAGCCCGGCCGGAGGATCTGTTCGTGCAGGCCGAACTGGCCCACAGCGCGGGCGACCGCCTGGAGACCACCCGCCTCTACAGGCGCGCGCTCGAGATCGAACACGGGAACGTTCAGGCGAGGCGCAGGCTGGCGGAGGTGCTGACGGCGAGCGGCGACGCGCGCGGCGCCGCGGTCGAGTACAAGCGGATCGGGGGCATGCTGCTCGACCGGCGCGAGCGTTCCGAGGCGCTGGACTGTCTGATGAGGGCGGCCGAACTCGTGCCGGACGACGTGGACTGCCGCGAACGGTGCCTGAAACTGGCCGTCGAGATCGGCAACCTCCAACAGGCCGAGCGCATCGGAACCATGCTGGCGCGCAAGTACGAGGAGATGGGGCTGTGCGAAAAGGCGTGCCAGACCTACGAAAGGCTGCTCAAACTGCACCCGGCGGACCCGGGACCCATAAGGCTGGCGCTCGCCGAGGCTTACATCAGGATGGGAAGGATGAAGGACGGGGTCAGGGCGCTTAAGACCTACGCCTCCGACTGCCTGGCCTCGCGCAGGGACGGAGAAGCGGCCGGCGCGCTCCGCAGGGCGCTCCAGCTCGATCCCTCCGACGCCGCCGTCCAGAGGCGCCTGAAGGAAATAGAGACGGGGATCGTGGAGCGGAAGCGCGAGCGGTGGAAGTGGATCAAGCGTACCGTGGCGGCGGCTGCTCTCGCGGCGGCCGCCGTCGCGGCGGCGGTACACGAGATCGGGGCGAGGATGGCCTTCGACGAAGCCAATCTGCGCGCCCACCGCCTCGCGGTCGAGGGGAAGCTGGACGGGATACCGGCGATATTCCGCGAGGCCGCCGGCCGCTACAGATATTCCTGGGCGGGATGGACGGCGCGCGGATTGGCCGCGGAGTATTCCAGGATCGTGGCGCAACGGAAGGTGGCAGGGGCGGAGGAAGCCGAAAAGGCGGGCGACATCAGGACGGCGGAGAGGCTTTATGAGGAGGCCAGAGCCGCCGGAACCGCCGGGGATTCCGATCTGGACCGGCGGATCGAACAGGCCCTCGCCCGCATCCGCGCCGGTCCTCCTTCCAGCGCCGGCGACCGCGACGGAGGGGGACCGCCGCACCCGGCTCCCCCGAACCCGGACGGCCTGCGGCCACGGGAGCGATAAATAGCGCCGCGGTCTGCCATGCCCGGCGTGCGGCGCAAATTCCGATGATCCCCGGCCTGCCATGGCCGGAGCTATGGAACACCTTGGGAACGCGCGGTGTTTGGCGGGAGGCTTGGGCAACCCGGGACCGGTACCTCCACGGCAAAATAGCATCCGGGGTAAACTGCTGGTAATTGTTTACCGCCCCCCATGTGTGGGGAACGGGGGCGTTGGGTATATGCGGTAGCGCTATTACTGTCCAGCTCGAGCGCACCACTACGAATAGCAGCCTCAGCCTGAACCCGGCAAACAATTACAACGGCTCTCCCGCACCGGGAACAGTTCCGTAAAAAAAGCGAGGGCCCCGCCAGTCAGGCAGGGCCCGCCGCATCCGCGTCGCAAGCGGTCGGCAGCCGGGATTGCTCCAGGCCGCCGATTCCGGACGGATCACTTCACCTTCACATCTATACTCCTCGGTTTGGCCTCCTCCCGCTTCTCGACGCGAATCTCCAGCACCCCGTCCTTGTAGGAGGCCTCCGTTTTCTCGGGATTCAGGAAGTCGGCCAGGGCCACCTTGCGGGTAAATGTTCCAAACCGCCTCTCGCAGATATGATACTGTACGTCCTTCGCCTCCCTGACCTCCTCCTTCGTCCCGGATATGGTGAGAACTCCGTTCTCCATGGTTACCTTGATCTTGTCGCGATCCACGCCGGGGATTTCCATGCGGACGATTACGCTCTTATCGTCTTCGATGACATCCATCTCCGGCACGAACCGCGAATCCGTTCCGACGAACGGACTCCGTCCGAAAAATTCCTCCATCAGATTGTCCAGCTCCCTCTGAAGCCCGCGGATGCGGAAAGGATCATATTTTACCAGCGTCATATCCCACCTCCTTTCCGGCTTTGTGCCGACCCTTTTGAAGGTCTTGGGAAACCCTGTCGGATTTCCCCGCCTTCGCCAGAACCCTCGTCTGTTCACCTTCCTCCCTCCTCTCAATCAACCCGTTTTTAAGTAGTTGCATTTCCCGTGCCAGCTTAGAAATCGGAATGGAAAAAGTCATAACTCATTGATTTTTTTAGAATTATTGATCTATCCGTCCAACCCTGAACCGCACAATCTTGTGTCTTTATGACATATATGTCAAAAATGACAAGTCCGGTGTTTGGCATCAAAAATCTAACCCAGAAATCTCCTAATGGGTCGGCTGACATGGTAATGGAAACCTTTCGGACGCTGCAGGAGTTTTGGGATAGGACTCAAACCCATCTTCGACACCTTACTCTTGCAAGTCCTTGATTTGCAATGGCTTGTGAAG
>JAOACM010000203.1 GCA_026417845.1 Planctomycetota bacterium
AGATGTGTATAAGAGACAGCTCCGGATCCGCGACGCGGCCGGACGCCTCGACGTGTCGGTGACGTTACCCGAGGGGCTTAAAGACCTCGCCGGCGAGAAGGTCGCGGCGAACTCGCCGCTGGAGGGCGCATCGGGCATCTTCCATCATGAGCAGCTCGTCGGGGCGGCGGTGTTTCTGGATCCCGTGAATCGCGAGGTGCATCTGGTGGGCGGCTCGGCCCCCGGCATGCCCGGCGGGTACGCCGGCAACTGGATCTATTCCGTCACGAAGAACGAGTGGCGGAGGGCGGGGTTCGGCTCGAAGGAACTCGCCGGGCTGCGCGCCTCACTCGAGGCCGCCGCCCGGGCGCATAAAGACGTCGCCGCCGCCGCGCGCAACATCTTCTACGCGGCCATGCCGGCAGCTGACGAGGCCGGGACGGTAAAGGAAAAGCTCGCCCCGGCTCAGGCCGCAGCGTTCAAGGCCGCGACCGTGGCCGCCGACCGCGTCGGCAAGGAAGGCGCCGGTGCGGGCGCGGACGCGGAGAGCCTCGCGGTCGCGGTAAGGCTGGCGGGGGAGGCCGTGGCCAGGTCGCGCGAGGCGGCCGAAGGTTTCGCCGCCGGCAGGCTGGACGCAGCGCTGATCGCCGCCGCCGAGGAAGCGTACTGGCGGATGGACGAGGCTTCCGACGCGCTGGCCCCCGAACCCGGCCCGCGCCGTCACGCCAGCGGGATGTACGATCCGGAGCGCAAGGTCTTCGTGCTCTACGGCGGCGACCACGGCGACTATATGCTCGGAGACACATGGCTCTACGACTGCGCCAGGCGGTCCTGGCGCCGGGTATGGGCCAGAGTCTCGCCGGGGCACCGCTACGGCGCCCAGATGTTCTGGCTTCCGGGGCCGAAGAAGGTCGCCATGCTGGCCGGCAGCACCTATCTCAACCGGATGGTCTACCAGCGCTTCGACGAGGGGCTGCCGCCGGAGGTCTGGACATTCGATCCGGAGAAGGCTTCCTGGGAGCTGCTGGTCAGGCCCGGCCCGGAGATAGAAAAGAAGTCCAGCGACGGGATGCCGATCTTTCGCGTCAACAATCCCGTGGTGCTGATCGAAGGATGCGTGCTTCTGTGCCCCGCGGTCGGCGGCAACAGTTACCACGACTACATGGTGAGCAGCACCTGGATGGCGCGCCTGGACCCGGCCGCGGCCGATCCGGCGGCGTCAGCGAAGGCCGGCGTTCCAGGCGGGACGAGGCTCTACCGTTCTCAGAAAGCAGATGCCTATAATCCCCAGTGGTACGACGCCGCGCCCCGCGGGAACCCTGCGGAGGTCGAAAAACTCATCGCCTCGATGCCGGCCAACCAGTGGGTCGAGGTCCCGACGGCGCCGCGGCCCTGTCCGGAGCGATCCTGGGGTACCTCCGTCTACGATCCGGATCGCGACCAGATATTCGTCTGGTCCGGCGGCCACTGTGCCGACCCGGCGGACATCGTTCACCATTATCATCCAGGAATAAACCGCTGGAGCATCCCATACGCGGCCGGCGGCGGCGTCCTCGGCAACCAGCTCACCGGCCGCCCGGACTGCAACAACCATACCTATCACAACTTCGCCTTCGACCCCGTCTCGCGGAAGATGGTCGCCGTCCACCGCGCCGGCACGCACGTCTACGACCCGGAGAAGCGCGATTGGACGGGCTTCACGCCCGGTCAGCTCTTCCCATACAACTGCTACAGCGCCAAGTGCGTGGGCACGCCGAAGGGCGTTGTCGCCTGGGCCGGCGGTTGCAACGACGGCGGGCCGGGGCCGATATTCTTTCAGATATTCGACGCGAAGGCCATGAAGTGGACGCCGCTGCCCGTGACGAAGGGAAAGGTCCCGCCGGATGTCCATGGCGATGAGGGCGGCATGGCGTGGGACTCGAAGCGCAACAAGCTGTATATATTTGCGGCTGCAGGTTACGAGCGCCCGGACGGCCGCGTGCATTCCTACGACTTTGCCACCGGCGAAGTTGCTGTTCTCGATCCGGCCGGCCGCGTCGCGATCGGAGACAGGTTCCACCGGTACCGCGAGACCGTTTACCTGCCGGACCTCGACCTGGTGCTGTTCGGCATGGGCTGGGTCGGCGGGAAACAGGTCGCGTACGATCCGGCGAAGAACCGCTGGGTCGTACTGAACATAACCAGGACAGCGGTCAGGGCGTCATACGATGCGGCCGGCGGGCGGTGGAGCTTCGCCGCGCCGAAGGCCGACGACAAGGTCGGCAGCGTCACCTTCTCGCCGGCGCTGGACACCAGACGCAACGTCCTGTGGGCGCCGTCCGATTACAAGGCCATGTACGTCCTGAAGTTCGACCCGAAGACGCTGGTTGTTTCCGAAGACCCGGGCAGGTAGCTGGAGACGAAGAATCCGCATGGACGCCCGCCGGCGCTACGTCGAGACGTTGACGTTTGGGAGTCCCGACCGGGTCTTCTTTTTCCCCGGCGTGCCGCGCGAGAGCACCCTGCGGGTCTGGCGCCGGCAGGGTCTGCCGGAGGGCGCCGACTACAGGGATGCGCTCGCCGCGGCGGCCGGCATCCCGCCCGAAGCGATGGCCGGTTACGCCGACCCTGGCCTCGACCTGCGCGCCCTGCCGCGCTTCGAGGAGAAGGTGCTCTCGCGCCGCAACGGCCGGTGCGTCGTCCAGGACTGGAACGGAAACGTCGTCGAGATATCCGACGGGTTCGATCCGGGCTACCTGCGCTCGGCGCGGGACTTCGTCACCCGGCGCTGGGTGAAGCTGCCCGTCGAAAGCCGCGGCGACTGGGAGGACATGAAGCGCCGCTACGATCCGGACTCGCCCGGGCGCTATCCTGAGGACTTCGAGGCGCGGTGCCGCCGCCTCCGCGCGGAGAACTGCGTGGTCCGCGCCTGCGTGCAGGGACCGTTCGACAAGCTGAGGGAGTGGATCGGCTTCGAGGGCCTGTGCACCATGCTCCTCGACGATCCGGACTTCGTCCGCGAGATGGTCGCCTTCTGGACGGAATTCGTATCGCGCGCGCTGCGGCGCCTGCTGACCGCACGGGTCCTGGACGTCGTCTATGTAAACGAGGACATGGCCTATAAAGGGAAGGCCATGATCTCGCCGGCGATGGTCCGTGAGTTCGTCAAGCCGGCATACGACCGCTGGGCGCCGGAACTCCGCGCTGCCGGCGTGCCCGTCCTGGTCCTCGACTCGGACGGCAAGCTCGACGGGTTGATTCCCGTCTGGCTGGAATCGGGGTTCAACGTGTGCTATCCGGTCGAGGTCGCCGCCGGCTGCGACATCGTCGGGTACCGGCGGCGCTACGGCGAGCGGCTGAGCTTCATTGGCGGAGTGGACAAGCGGGCGATAGCAGCCGGCGGCCGGGCGATCAAGGCCGAGCTCCGGCGCGTCGAGCCGGTGCTGCGCGGCGGCGGCTACATCCCCGGCTGCGACCACGGCGTGCCCCCGGATATCTCGTGGCCGGACTTCGTCCGCTACGCCAGAATGCTCGCCGCAATGACCGGATGGCGCTGAGCGCCGGGGCATGTGCGGTTCCGCCGTGTACGAACGCTATCCCAGGCCCGTGTACGAACGCTATCCCAGGCCGCGCGACACGGAAGGAAGGCCGGGCGGACACAGTAAGATACACGGACCGGCAAAGGGGACCGGGACTAATCGTTTGCCGCCCCTCGCCTTTCCTTCCCCGTGAGTGGGAAGGGGAGAGATGCCCTTCGGAAGGCGGCCCCGGCAGCCAAAACATGGTTATGCGCCATCCGCCCGCCAACAGGCCGGTCATCGCGTTCCGCGGCCGAGACCGGCAAAACGCGATCTGGACGGAAACCGGAAGAAACGTCAGGATAAAAAGGCGCGAGGATCGGCGCGAAGAGGAAGTCCCCACCGGGCGGCCGGACGCCTCGAAGATGCCGTCCGCCCGTATCGCCGCCGGTTAGTTTAAGGGATGGTGACGGTACCGGGGCGATCGCGCCAGGAGGATGCGACCGATGACCGGAAACGACAGGGCCTGGCTGGCGCTCCCGGACTATGTGCCGGAGCCCGACGCGGCGGCCGCCGACCGCCTGATCGGCGCACACTATTTTCCGGGCTGGAAACCGGGGGCCCACTACGGATGGGGCGTGCTGAAGGATTTTCCGGAGCGCCGGCCCCTGCCCGGATACTACGACGAATCGAACCCCGAGTTGACCGACTGGGAAATAAAGTGGGCGTTGGAGCACGGCATCGGCTTCTTCCTGTACTGCTGGTACCGCGAAAAGCGGAACGTGGGCAGCCGCGTGACGCCCGCGGACCTGCACCTGGGCCACGCCATTCACGAGGGCCTGTTCCGCTGCCGCTATCGCGACCGCTTCCGGTTCGCGATCATGTGGGAAAATGAAAACGCCGGCAACATCGCCTCGCTGGACGATCTGAAGGACAACCTGCTGCCGTTCTGGATCGGGGAGTACTTCTCGAAGCCGAACTACCTGAGATGGCGGGGCAGGCTTATGCTGTTCGTCTACCATTTCGATTCCCTGGTCCGGTCCTGCGGGGACGCGGATGCGACGCGTCGCGCTCTGGAGATCGTCCGCGAGGGCGTAAGCCGCGCCGGCCTGGGCGAGGTGGCGATCCTGTGCGAGCAGCGCTGGCCCGGACCCGGAAGGCTCCGGAAGATGCGCGATGTCGGCTTCGACGCGGTATTCGCCTACTGCTGGCACGCGCCCGGACGGTTCCCGACGGTCGAGGAGGCATTCGACCTGCAGCTGGCCCACATGGTCGCGTGGAAGGATGCCGGCGTGCTGCCTTTTATCCCCACCGCCACGGTGGGCTGGGACCCGATGCCGTGGGCGCGGCCCGACGGCCATCAGGAATGGCTGCATCCGGACAAGATGACCCGCTGGTACTCGACGCCCGCGCAATACCGGAACCTCCTGGAGCGGATAAAGGCCCTCGCGGATTCGCTCCCCGATGGCAGCCTGACGCGCGAGATGCTGCTGCTGGACAACTGGAACGAGTGGGGCGAGGGACATTTCATCTGTCCTTCGGCGGGCGGCGGATTCGGCTATCTGCAGGCGGTGCGCGAGGTCTTTACCGACGGGCGCAACCTGCCGGACTACCGCGCGCCGGAACTGATCGGCCGCGGGCCGTACGGGCCGGAGAGTCTGTAGGGAGGCGGAAGGCCGGTCGGGACGCGGACGGATCGCGCCGGGCTGGCGCGCGTTTCCTTGAACGACGAGGGGAAAAACCGGATGACTGAATGCGGCAGGCGCGAATGGCGCGGCATATTTCCTCCCATGGTTACCCCGCTCAAGGGACGTGATGAACTGGACGCATCCGGCCTCGAACGCCTCGTCGAACACCTGATCGGGGGCGGCGTCCGCGGGATATTCGTGCTGGGTTCGACCGGCGAGGCGCCCAGCCTCAGCTACCGCCTCCGCCGCGAGCTCGTCGGGCGCGTCTGCCGCCAGGTCGGCGGGCGGGTTCCCGTGCTGGTCGGCATAACGGACACGTCCTTCGTGGAATCAGTGGAGATGGCGCGCTTCGCCGCGGAAGCCGGCGCTGCTGCGGTCGTCCTGGCGCCGCCGTATTATTTCCCGGCGGGCCAGCCGGAGCTGCTGGAGTACCTTCAGCACCTGGCGCCCGAGATGCCCCTGCCGGTCTTCCTGTACAACATGCCGGCCTATACCAAGCTGTTTTTCGAACCGGACACGGTCCTGCGCGCCGCCGACCTCCCGAACGTGGCCGGCATCAAGGACAGCTCCGGCAACATGACCTACTTCCACCGGCTGCTCGGCCTGTTCCGGAACCGCCCCTCCTTTGCGCTGCTGGTCGGGCCGGAGGAACTCCTGGTCGAGTCCGTCCTGCTGGGCGGACACGGCGGTGTGTGCGGCGGGGCGAATCTGTGCCCGGGGCTTTACGTCAAGGCATTCGAGGCGGCCGCTTCAGGCGACCTTCCCCGGGCACGCGCGCTCCATGAGCGTATAATGGCCATCAGCCGCGCGGTATATGGAGTGGGAAGGTATGGATCAAGCTACCTGAAGGGCCTGAAGTGCGCGCTCTCCATCCTCGGCATATGCGACGACTTCCTCGCCGAGCCGTTCCACCGTTTCCGGGAGCCGGAGCGCGCGAAAATCCGCCAGGCGATCGAGGAGCTGGGCATCGCCTGAAGATAGTGGTATAAGAGCCCGTCTGGAAATCTGCGGCCGGGAAGAGAGTCGGCCTCGAGTCCGAAGCTCCGCGCCCGGAGCTTTCAGATAGACTCCAAGGGGGCTGTTCAGAAGCTTCCTGCCGCGAAGTCGAGAGCGCGGGGCCGCAGGCTTCGCGACGGCAGGTTTTTGGGGCATGCCCCGAGGTGGAATCGCCTGTCCAGCCCCCGGGATGGCGCGTGGGGGCCGGGATCGCGGAGGAGGGGAAGCCCGGAGGTCCGGAACATGAAGCGCGAATGGATATGGCTGATGGCGGGAATGGGCACGGCCCTGGCGATCGGGCTGGTCGCGATCGCCCTCAGGCCGAAGATAGCGCCGAGTCCCCGGGAGAAGGAGATGGCCAGGCTCACGGCTTCTCTTAAAGATCCGGACCCGCGTAAAAGGAAGGATGCCGCGCGCGCGCTGGGCAAAATGGGGCCGGAGGCGGAGAAGGCCATCCCGGACTTGCGCAGAGCGCTCAACGACGATCCGGTAGTAGCGATATGGGCGCATTACGCCTTGGCCGAGATAACTGAGACCGACGAGCCGTCCGTGTCAGCGATAATCGCGAAGCTCAGGGACGAGAACGACGATGTCCGCGGGCAGGCGGCCACCGCCCTCGGCGAAATGGGGCCGAAGGCGGAAAAGGCGCTCCCCGAGCTTATGAGGGTCGTGGCGGAAGACAGGAATCCTGGGGTGAAGTTTAACGCCGGGCTGGCCGTGCCGAAGATGAAAGGGAAGGCGGTACCGATACTGATCGAGGCGCTCCGCGACAAGCGGGACATCGTCCGCAGGTACGCCGCGCAGACGCTGGGCAACATCGGGCCGGAGGCATCGGCGGCGATCCCGGCACTGAAGGACGTAGAGGCGAGAGACAGCGACGACGTCACCCGCGCCGCGGCGAAGTGGGCGATCTCCAGAATCAGCGGCGGTTGAAGCCTGCCGCATCCGGCCGCCTGTATCGCGCACGGATGCTTCACCTGGTGCCCGTGCTCATCGCGGCAGGGGATGTGCCATGACGCCGGCGCCGGATTCCCAGGTCCAGGCTGTTCCGAAAGAGGCGCCCTGATCGGATGAGACGGGCCGGGCGCTGCGGGGGCGGCAATCCGTCAGTGCAGTACCCGCCAGCGCGACGGGGGCCACCAGATGAACGATGCGCGGCCCACTATCTCGCTCTCCGGCACGAATCCCCACCTGCGCCCGTCGGTGGAGGATGGCGAGTTGTCGCCCAGCAGCAGGAACATGCCGGAGGGCACGCGGAACTCCTGCTCCCTGCGTTGGAGGTCCACGGTCCGCATCTCGCGATGTCGCGGCGATATGTCCGATCCGCCCTCCAGCCATGGCAGGTAAAAGACGTCCCTGAACAGCGCCAGCCGCCGTATGACGAATTTCCCGCCTTCCACCCGCAGGCTGGCGGATGCCTCGATCTTCGC